>JAZQLM010000069.1:0-5080 GCA_045542655.1 Clostridia bacterium
TATCAAAGCAGGCAAGGAGGTAGGGAGTGCCTGTTTCATAGCCTGCTTGCTTAGTGCCGGCTTCCTTTTGTATATTTTCTGTAATCAGCAGACATCTTTCTCTGTATTTTATTGTTTTTGTAACCAAGCCTCCGGCAGCTCCCGACGGCCACCTGTCTTCATCGTATAACCATGCGAGCATATTCTCTTTTTTTGCTTTATCACAACAGGTTCTTATGAGATTCATAAATTCTTCGCTTAAGTATTCCGTTGACATTCCTGAACGGGTGTGCATATGAAATCCACCGAACCCCATTTCTTTTAAATATTCAATTTGCCTCGTAAGTAACTCCGGTGTTAATTTACAGTTCCAAGCCCAAAAAGGTGCACCACGGTATTCACTGCCTGGATTTTTAAATAGTTCCATATCAAGAACTTTTGAAGAATTTTTATTGTAAAGCATTAAATATACCTCCGTCTGTTTTAATGTGTTATATTATTTCAGCGGCTAATATCATATTCAGCCGGTAACTTAATTATTACTGATGTACCGTCATCCTCGGAGGAATTTATGGTGAGTTCACATTGAGTATCAAAAATCAGCTTAAGACGTTGAAATACATTACAAAGACCAATGTGGGTACTGGATGGAATGTCGTTATTTTTAAGCTGACTTCGGATGTTTTCAAGCTGCTCATTCGACATACATACACCATTGTTCCATATTGATATGGTCAGTACATTATCGTTAGTGGTTGCAGAAATTCGGATTGTGCCACGTCTTTTGTGCATAAGATATTTTATTCCGTGTGATATAGCATTTTCTAAGATTGGCTGAAGTATAAGCTTTGGAACCTTTGCATCGACCGCTTCGTCTGATATATTAAGTTCCACATCAAAGGTATCATCGCAAATTGACTGTATGGTAAGATATTTTTGGGCATAAGATATTTCCTCAGATAATGTTACTATGCTTTTTTGCGTGTCAAGAGAAATTTCCAGTAAATCAGCAAGGTAAGAAATTATAGTGCTAGCAGTAGTTTGCCTTTTGGAAATTTTATACATCTCAAGGTTTACAATATTTAGTGTGTTAA
This sequence comes from Clostridia bacterium, assembly GCA_045542655.1. Lineage (GTDB taxonomy): Bacteria > Bacillota > Clostridia > Monoglobales > Monoglobaceae > RGIG8709. The sequence continues at coordinate 1,074 of JAZQLM010000069.1, forward strand.
ATAAAAAGTGAGGGTTAAATTGAAGCTGCAGGGTATATGATTGAAGTCTCTTGTATTGTGCTATTTGTGTCGTAAGACGATGGGTGAGATTTTTTTTATCACGGATATATTTGGCTATGTTATCGGTGATAAATTGCATATCATCATATATTTCATCACTTTCAGAGCTGTCTTCGTTTTGGAGAAGCATAATGATATTCTGAACTGAGCTGTAAAAGTTTGCCGATATATATAGTGAGGAAACTGCCGACAGTACTATAGTAAGAATAACACATACCAGAAGCGTTATAAAAATATAGAGTAGAATATTCATATAACTGAGTATCTCAATACCAAAATGCAGAGTCATATCTGAATTGGTTATATTATGAATTAAGAGAATTCCATTATCTGAAAAACAAAATTTGCAATCAGAATCGGGAATTTCTGTATTGTTAAGTGAAAAAATTTTGGTTTTTTCAGTATTATAAATATTAAAATAATGAAGGTTAAGACCGGAGTTGTTAATTATATTGGATATATGCTCCCTTTTGATATTAAAAACAACCATTCCAATCGGTATGTTAACATCGTATATTCCGAATACACAGCTGATAACATCTACAGTATTCCCCTTAGAAACTGTAAATGTACTTGGAATTGTAAAATTTACTTCGCCTGTATTTTTATAGTGTTCAAGAAATGTCTGATCGTAGAATTTGTCAGCAGATGAGCTGAATCTTGTTGAAATAACAAAATCGTTTATTGTGCTGTAAATATAAATTGAATCAAAGTATGACGAAGAATGAATACATCCTATCATAACCTCCTGCAGTGAATTAATGGTTTTTGCCAAAGAGTTTGATGGCGGTATCACATTCTTATTGTATAAAAACAGACTTAAATTACTAAGACTGGATATAAAGCGTGCCGAGGATGCTGCATCATCAAAAACAACGGAAATATTCGAATCTATTTTTGCTATCGAGTTTGAAGTCTCATCCTTGTAATTTTTTATCAAGGAATTTAAAAAATAATATGAAATTAAAAACCCTAGTATAATGAAAATTATACAAAAGACCATAAAGGTTCTTTTCATATAATACATAAACATACTGCTGAACTTGAATTTTTGCAATAAGTTTTTTGCATATTTGGTAGAATAATTCATTTATATATCCTCATCGGTTTCGTTTTTATCATTATTTAAAGTCTGTTTTTTGATATTAGCTTCTTTTCGGGCATTTGCAGGAGTTGTGTTGTAATAATTTTGGAAAATGGTATGAAAGTATGACTGTGATGAATAACCTACCATATTGCTTATTACGGCAATGGAATAATCTGTGGTTGTAAGCAGCTGCATAGCACGTTCCATCTTCATTTCTACAAGTACGTCGATGAATTTTTTATTCAGCTTTGATTTAAAATATCTGCTGAAATAAGTAGGGTTATTGTGAACATAAGCTGCCACATCTGTAAGCGATAGTTGTTTATCAAGATTGTTTTGCATATACTCAAGTGCTTTTTCTATAACATCGTTTGCTGCGGTAATAGAGGAGCTTGCGGTATCAATATTGTCCGGAATTAAAATATCAGAATCAATGACAAACTCAGATAAAAGAAGACGTATTCTTTTTTGCACCTCAGATAAATCGGAAGAAAGCAGAATATTAGAAAGAGTCTTCTTGATGTATCTTGCTGAATTGGAGGTGAGCTCCTGCGGATCGTCAGGAAATACGTTAGCATTTAAAGATACACGGGTATTGTCCAATGATTTTATGGCGTTATGTATGGCAGACATAAGCTCCTCGATATTGATAGGTTTTTTTACATAGTCAACAACATTATATTTTATTGCACTTTTTGCATAATCAAAATCACGGTAAGCACTGATTAATATCACCTTAGTTTTAGGAAATTTTTCAAAACAAAGCTTTGCTATATCTATTCCGTTATAAACCGGCATTTTTATATCAGATATAATAATATCAACATTATTTTGATTAAGGTATTCAATAGCTTCAGGGCTATCGGTAAAGGTATGTGTTAACGTAATATTATCCAGAATAGAGATGACGTCTTTTAAAAGTGATATTTCACGGGAATCATCATCAATAATAATCATATTATACATACACATTTACCTTCCTTATTATAATCTTAATGCAAATTTATTATATTATATATAAAATTAAATGTAAAGAAGAAAAAATAAGAAAGTAAAAAAATCAAACAAAGAAGAAAAAAGAACGAATTGAAAAAAATTTATTAATTTGATAAAATGCTTATAAGTTTAAAATATGTTTATACAAGCAAAAGGAGATTTTGATTATGTTGAGGTCAGAAAAGAAACAGATCTGCTACAGAAGTCTGAAAAAAAGCGGTAAGATTTTCGGGATGTCAGTAAGTTCTTTCCAGCTTTATTCGCTTTGTATAATACCTGTGTTACACGTATTTTTGTTTAATTATGTGCCTATGTTCGGTATTATACTGGCTTTTAAGAATTATAATTATGCCGAGGGGATACTTGGAAGTCCGTGGGTTGGATTTGATAACTTTAAATTTTTTTTCCAGACGGATATTTTCTGGAGAATAACAAGAAATACAGTCGGGATGAATTTACTGATTATAACTACCGGTTTGTTTGCAAAACTTTCATTTGCTATCTTGCTTTATGGAATAAGTAGTAAAAGATTTGTAAAAATCACTCAGACGATTGCACTTATGCCAAGCTTTTTATCTATGGTAATTGTGTCATATATGGTTTATGCGTTGCTCAGTCCAAGATACGGAACAATTAATCAACTATTGGGAACTAATATTGATTGGTATGCAAAACCTGAGGCGTGGCCGGTAATTCTTCCAATAGTAGCCAATTGGAAGGCGGTTGGTATGAGTAGCATAATTTTTTATGCCGCTTTAGTAGGTATAGAAGACCAGTATTTTGAAGCGGCAGAACTTGATGGTGCTACAAGGTGGGATAAGATAAGATACATAATGATTCCGCATATATCAAGGCTAATTGTTATGACGCTTATAATGGATGTCGGTGGTATTTTTGCAGCAGATTTCGGACTATTCTATCAGGTGACAAGAAACAGTCCGCTTCTTTATCCTACTACTGATGTTATTTCTACATACATATTCCGTGCCCTTACACAGCTTGGTAACACATCCATGGGTTCAGCGGTAGGACTACTTCAGAATGTTGTCGGGTTTATTCTGGTAGTCGCCACAAATCAACTGTCTAAAAAAATTGATCCGGATTACGGGTTATTTTAGGAGGTGCTGTAATGAAAAAGATAAGTGGACTTAAAAAGAAGAAAAAAATAACTTTTGCAGAAATTGTATCTTATGCTATAGCGATTATTTTAAGTATCGCATTTTTGGTGCCAATGCTTATAGTTGTTTCAGCATCATTTTCAAGTGAGATGGATATTATGAAATACGGATACCGTATTGTTCCGCTTAATTTTGATTTAGGAGCATATAAGTATGTTTTTAAAAACCCTAAAATTATGATGGATGCTTATAAAGTTACAATATTATATTCCGTCGTTTCAATGGTGGTTTCAGTATTCGCCCAGGCAATGATAGCATACCCTCTTTCCAGAAGGAATTTAAAGGGCAGAAGCGTATTATCGTTTTATTTATATTTTACGTGTCTTTTCAGCGGAGGACTTATTCCCTCGTATTTGTTGAATACACGTTATCTACATCTTGATGACACAATTTGGATATACATAGTGCCCGGACTTATAAGTAGCTACAACATATTTATGATGAGATCCTTTTTTCAGGATGTACCATATGAGATTTCTGAATCGGCGATTATTGATGGAGCAAACGAATATATGATATTCTTTAAATTTATGCTGCCTCTTTCGAAGCCGGTGCTTGCTACGATAGCGTTTTCCACGTTTCTTGGCGGCTGGAACAATTGGGCCACCCCACTTCTCTATATTGATGACCAAAGATTAGTAAGTCTCCAGTATATGTTGCAGAGAATACTTCAAAACATAGAGATT
>JAZQLM010000070.1:0-5792 GCA_045542655.1 Clostridia bacterium
GTATGCTAAATGTATTGACAAATTCCAATAAATATTGTATACTATCTTATGTTTTTAGAACATAGATTTTTATGCTTGTGTAGCACAGTCGGTAGTGCAGCTCATTCGTAATGAGCAGGTCGTCCGTTCGAGCCGGATCACAAGCTCCACAAAAAGCCGTTCAACACCAGTTGGACGGCTTTTTGTTGCACTAATAGTGTTGTCAGCTTTGGTAAAAATATTTATATAAACAAATATTTTTCAATTTTCTCTTGAAAATGTATTAATTATGTGATATAATACATAAAAATAAATAAAAAACGGGAGCTTGTAGTACAAGCTGAGAGGAAGGTATGACCTTCGACCGAGAACCTGATTTGGATAATGCCAACGTAGGGATGCCTGAGCAAAAGCTTTAGGAATAACGAAGTGTAAATTGGATGTTGCCAAATCGGTAGCTTCCTTTTTTTATTACAACGGAGGTGAAATTTACATCCGAGGAAATCGGACGGATATCAGGCGAGCGTCTTTTGTCTTGTATTTTGCGATGGGAACCCGTGTTTCGGGGTGAGAGGAGAAAATCAATTCTCGACCGAGCAAGGCTTATGCCTTGTATAATAACAAGAAAAGAGGAATTTCAAATGACTAATTCAAAAAACTTACTTAAAATGATTGTACTTTCGTTTCTTATTGCACTTGGCGTGGTAATATCCCCGATACTCAGAGTCGAAGGAATGTGTCCGATGGCACATTTTATCAATATTGTATGCTCTGTTTTTCTGGGGCCTTGGTATTCACTTTTGTGTGCTACGCTCATAGGGATTATTCGTATGCTTACAATGGCAATACCACCGATTGCATTAACAGGTGCAATATTCGGTGCGTTTTTATCAGGTGTTTTTTACCGTATATCCAAAGGTAAAATTATCTTTGCGGTGCTTGGCGAAATCATCGGAACAGGTATTATCGGAGCTATTGTATCATATCCTGTTATGAATTATATTTGGGGTAAACAAGGTCTTAGTTGGCTTTTCTATGTCCCGTCATTCATCTGCGGAACACTTATCGGTGGAAGTATTGCTTATGTATTCTTACGCAAGCTTGCCGATAATGGAATGCTCGCTAAAATACAAAATATGCTTACATCCGTAAGTTATCAGGATAAAAGTACTTTACTTTCAAACACTTTAGTGATTGCTGCATTTGGTGCAATACTTTTTGTGGTGATTGAAATCGCATCCAATATATTTAAGCTCACATCACCTTTATTTAATGTATTGCCGTATGTATCTCTTTTAATATGTATTGTTGCAGCAGTTGTATATTATATTTTCAAGAGGGTGAAAAATGATAATAGATAAAATTTGCGAAATTCGGGATTTAGTAAAGAAACAAAAACCACTTATTCACTGTATCACAAACCCAATATCCATAAATCAGTGTGCGAATGCAATACTTTCACTTGGAGCAAAGCCTATTATGGCAGAACACCCAAAGGAAGTTTCTGAAATAACCTTTACATCCGACGCATTAATGCTAAATATAGGTAATATTACAGATGCAAGAATGGAATCAATTATGCTTTCTATGGATACTGCAAAAGAAAAAAATATTCCTGTTTTATTAGATGTTGTAGGAATAGCTTGTTCAAATTTCAGACGGAAGTATGTGCTGAACCTGCTTAATAAGTCTATTCCCAGTGTAATAAAAGGCAATTATTCGGAAATTAAAGCATTATATGATAAAGAATATTATTCTCAGGGTGTGGATGCTGAACCCTCGGTTGATGAAGATAATATTACACAGGCAGCAACAAGGCTTGCAAAAAAATATAATACAGTTATTCTCGCTACCGGAAAAACAGATGTTATAACAGATGGAAAAAGAATTGTATATGTTAAGAACGGAACTCCGGAGCTTGCATCTGTTACCGGAACGGGATGTATGCTTGGCAGCTTGTGCACCGCTTTTATGTCATCTGCAACGCCTATGGACGCAAGCATAGCCGCCTGCTGTTATTTTGGAATTTGCGGAGAGCTTTCTAAAACCGATAATGGCAACGGAAGCTTTATGGTAAATTTAATGGATAAAATTTCAACGCTTGGCAGAGGAGAAATATTAAAACAATTGAATTTGGAGGAAATATAAATTGAAAAAAATTGATACAAGGTTATATTTTATAACTGACAGCACAAATTACACAGAAGAAGAATTTCTTTTTCGCATAGAAGAAGCTTTAAAAGGCGGAGTAACACTCATTCAGCTTCGTGAAAAGGAAAAATCTACAAGAGAATATGTTGTGCTTGCCGAGAAGGTTCATAAAATAACGCAAAAATATAACGTGCCGCTTATTATTGATGATAGAATTGATGTAGCACTCGCAGCTAATGCAGAAGGTGTTCATGTTGGTCAAAGTGATATGCCTGTTCAATTAGCAAGAAGTCTTATGGGCGATGATAAAATCATTGGAGCGACCACGAAAACTGTTGAGCAAGCAAAGGAAGCCTTTGACCAAGGTGCTGACTATCTCGGTGTCGGTGCAATTTATCCTACAACAACAAAGGTTAAGACGGTGCTTACTTCTACCGATACATTAAAAGATATTTGCAATAGTGTGCCTCTTCCCGTTAATGCTATTGGCGGACTTAACAAAGATAATATTGATATTTTAAAAGGAATACCGATTTCCGGAATTTGTGTAGTATCTGCAATTATGAAAGCTGAAAGCCCCGAAAAAGCAGCTAACGAGCTTATAGAAAGGTCAACGGAACTTCATTTATGGTAAAATGATTTCAAAGTTTAATCTAAGAAATATAAAGGATTTTTAGTAAAAAGGGATGCGTCAATTATTGGCACATCCCTTTGTATTTTAAGAAATTTATATTTACTTTAATTCTGTCTTTTTATATTGGCCAGGAGAAATTCCCACAGCACGTTTAAACGCCCGTATAAAGCTTGCATAATCTGAAAAGCCACACCTTTCCTGTGTTTCAGAAACACTTGCTCCGTTTTTGAGTAATTTTTTTGCCTCTGTAATTCTTCTTGACATTATGTATTTAGTAGCTGTTGTTCCCATATGATTTTTAAAAAGTCTGCACAGCTCATTTACCGATATATAGCAGTTTTTTGCAACAATTTCAAGCGACAGCTCATTAGCAAAATTTTTATTTATATAATTAAGGGCAGTTACTATATTTTTATTATTATAATCCGAATGATAGGAAAATTCTCTGTTTTTTTCACTGAAATACTTATTTACATTCGCAAGTATTTCAACTGCCGCAATATTCTTTAGTATATCATCACAGAAAACATAGTCATTTTCAAGCTTTCTGAATATATGAAGCAGCTTTTCTCTTTCCTCTTTAGTAAGAGACATCTTATGCGAAATATTATCCCCTCTCAGATTAAAGCAGCAGGAAAGGTCTGTTTCAGAGGTAGAGTTATCGTACAAAAACAGAGGATGAATTTGCATAACATACCTTTTAAAGCTACCATTTTCAGATGGAGTGATTTTATGGGCTTCGTATTGGTTAAGAACAAACAAATCCCCGTCCTCCACCTCATAAATTCTTTCATCAATAAAAAAAGACTTACCGCCGGAAATACAAAAAAGTATTTCGCAACACTCATGCAGATGTATATTTTTATTCGCATCGTTTTTTTCGGAATAAAAACATCCGTACGTTTTCGTCTCATTTGCCCTCTCAATTGCTTTTGTACATTTTGAAAATAATACTTCCATATAATAACACCTCTTAAACTATACCTTAATGCTCCCTTTATTATGTCAAAAGCAGTTATACCTTCGATGATAAAAAAAGGCCACGGGAAAATTATTAACATCTGCTCAATGATGTCGGAGCTTGGGCGTGAAACAGTCTCTGCTTATGCAGCAGCAAAGGGCGGACTCAAAATGCTTACAAAGAATATTGCCTCAGAGTATGGTGAATATAACATTCAGTGTAACGGCATCGGTCCCGGTTATATTGCAACACCTCAGACAGCACCACTCCGTGAAACTCAACCCGATGGCTCACGTCACCCGTTTGACAGCTTTATTATAGCAAAGACACCGGCCGCACGTTGGGGAAATCCCGAAGATTTGGCAGGTCCCGCTGTATTCCTTGCCTCCGAAGCTTCAGACTTCGTAAACGGCCACATTCTTTATGTTGATGGCGGAATTCTTGCCTACATCGGAAAACAACCAAAATAAATTTTTAATTCTTACATAGTAAAACCCCCTTTATAACCCTGTAAATTATTTTTTTCAGGTTATTAAGGGGGTATTATTATCAAAGCTATCGGATAAAATTATTAGTTCTGACCGTTAGCTAAGTCCTGCTCATACTTCTGGATCATCTTCTTAACCATCTGACCGCCGATAGAGCCTGCCTGTCTGGCTGAAATATCACCGTTGTATCCATCTTTAAGCTGCACACCAACTTCGTTAGCAGCCTCCATTTTGAATCTATCCATAGCAGCTCTTGCTTCAGGAACTACTACGCTGTTATTTTTGCTGTTTGACATTTAAATTCACCTCCTAAGAATATTTCAGAAAAAATTATTAATGAATTAATCGTCTTTTCTGTTTGCAATCTTATTTTAACCGCAAGTGAATTTAATACACCTTGAAATTAATTGTTTTTTTAACATTTATTTCAAGTAATTTTCATCAGCAATTTAAGAACTCGATTTCCGTTTCGTTTTTCTTCATTCTTCCCATAAGCTTCGGGATTGCTTCATTCAAAGGTTCATTTTTAAACAGTACTGCATACGCCTCATTTATTATAGGCATTTCAACTCCGACCTTGTCCGAAAGTTCCTTTGCAGCCTTACAGGTTCTTATTCCTTCTACAACCATTTTAACCGCCTCCTGTGCCTCCTTTGCAGTCTTTCCCTGACCTATTAAAATACCGGCACGGCGATTTCTTGAGTGAATACTCGTACAGGTAACTATTAAATCACCCATACCTGAGAGTCCTGAAAAAGTATCCTTTAAAGCACCCATTTTCACTCCAAGCCTTGTCATTTCAACAAGTCCACGAGTCATAAGTGCTGCCTTTGTATTATCACCAAGTCCCATACCGTCAAGTATACCGCAGCACAGTGCAAAAACATTTTTTAGCGAGCCGCCAAGCTCAACACCTAAAACATCTGAGTTTGTATATATTCTAAAGGTTGGGTTCATAAAAATATCCTGTACAAATTCTGCAACCTTTATATCACTGCACGCAACAACATTCGTGGTAGGAATCCCTCTTGAAACCTCCTCTGCGTGACTCGGACCTGACATAACCGCAATTTTGCATTCCTTAAGCTCATCACTAAGAACCTCCGATAAGGTTTTGAACGTCCCTTCCTCTATTCCCTTTGAAATATTTAAAATTATATCACCGCATTTTGCATACTCAGAAAAGCTTCGTGCAACATTTCTGACACCATGAGATGGCGTTGCCATAACCGTAACATCAGCTCCTGCACAATCTGCCATATCCGAAGTAAACTCAACACTGTCCGGTATTTTTATTCCCGGAAGATATGGTTTATTTTCCCTGTTTTTTATAAGTTCATTTTTTTCTTCTTCTTTGTATGACCATAAGATAACGTCATGATTTTCCTTTGCAAGCATCACAGCAATAGCTGTGCCCCAGCCGCCTGAACCTAATATGCTGATTTTAGCCATTTTTTACCTCCGGTCAATTAATTTTTATTTTTTGAAAAACTAAGTTTGTTTTCTTCACCGTGAATAAGTCTTACAATATTCGCTTTATGTCTGTAAATCGCAAGAAGAGAAATTACAAACACATAAA
>JAZQLM010000071.1:0-5603 GCA_045542655.1 Clostridia bacterium
GTTTAATTGCATTTGTTATGAATTTGATGTCAACAGTTTTAGGAGTTGTTGTAATACCACTTAGTGGTTTTGTTGGTGAGTTGTTAATGATTCCTTTTGGTACAGGAACATTTCATCCTACTCATTGGCTAATGAGTTATGTTTTTGCTATACTTTCAAACGTGTTTATTGAGGGACTAACCATAAAATACATATTTAAACACGAATTTAAGAAAATATTTTGGTGGCTTTGTATTGCAAATGCAATTAGTGTTATAATCTGTATTCTGTTTCACGGAATGGCGATGCAGAATATAAATATTTAATGATAGGTCATACTTTAAAATGAACTTTTAATAACACGAGAGTAATGACAGGAGATGATTTTCTTTTGTTAGTGACAATTCATTTGAAATGGAGTGGCATTTAAAGTGTTCACTTATTTTATGAAGATGGTCAAATAATATTGAAAATATATGAAATGGAGGAATATATATGGCATGGTATGATGAAGCAGTATTTTATCACATATATCCACTGGGGATGACGGGAGCACCAAAGCAAAATATTTATGGTAAACCGGAGCATAGGTTAAATAGCTTAATCCCTTTTGTTTCCCAGATTAAAAAACTTGGCTGTAATGCAATCTATATTGGTCCTCTTTTTGAATCAGTAGGGCATGGTTACGAAACAACGGATTACAAAAAACTTGACACAAGACTTGGAACAAATGAAGATTTAGCAGTATTTGTAGCAGAATGTCACAAACAGGGAATACGGGTTGTTTTAGATGGTGTATTCAATCATACAGGACGAGATTTTTTTGCATTTAAGGATATAAGACAGCACGGAGAAGCTTCAAGATACAAGGATTGGTATTGCAATGTAAATTTCAATGGTAATAACACATATAACGACGGATTTTCTTATGATAACTGGGGCGGATATGATTTACTTGCCAAGCTAAATCAGCATAATAATGAGGTCAGGGAGTATATCTGTGATGTAATTCGTTTTTGGGTAAATGAATTTGATATTGATGGAATAAGACTTGATGCTGCAGATGTTATGGACTTTAGTTATATGAGAATGTTGCGTCAGGTAGCAAATGAAGTAAAACCTGATTTCTGGCTTATGGGTGAGGTTATACACGGTGATTATACTCGTTGGGTAAATGGAGATACATTGCACTCTGTCACCAATTATCATTTGCATAAGGCACTGTATTCAGGACATAACGACCATAACTATTTTGAAATTGCTCATACCGTGAAGCGTTTGTATGAAATGGGAGGCAGTAGTCCCGACGGACTTAAATTATACAATTTTGTTGACAATCATGATGTTGAACGTATTTATACAAAACTGAATAACAAAAGACATTTTATACCGGTTCATATTCTGATGTATACTCTGCCCGGTGTCCCGTCTTTATATTATGGTTCAGAATTTGGCATTGAGGGACAAAAACAGCAGGGCTCTGATGACTCCTTGAGGCCGGCTCTTTCATATGAGCAATATATTAACGCTATTAAAAATAACGACTTGACAAGTCTGATTTCAAGGTTAGGAAAAATACGAACAGAAACGAAAGCGTTATCTTATGGAGATTATAAAGAACTGCTTTTAACAAATTGTCAATATGCGTTTTCAAGGAATTATAATGGGATGTCTGTAATAGTCACAGTGAATAATAGTGATAATGATTTTACTATGAGTCTTACGGCTCAAAAGACAGAAGAATATGTAGGTGGAATCTCGGGTATAAAGGTACCCGTAATAGACGGATGTATCTGTGTGAATGTGAGGGCAAATTCCGGAGAAATCTGGTTGCCGGTGTGTGGAACAAAAGAATCTGTACAGCCAATTGAATTTGAAATTGATAATGTAACAGAGTCAACAGCTCAGGTGAAGACACTTGAGTCTTTAGCACCTGAGAAGGAAGAGTATGTTAAAACAGAAACGATAAAACACAATAAGACGTATGAAGAAATGACAATAGCAGAGCTTCAGGAAGCAATAATTGAGAGAATGAAACGTAATGGACCTGTTACAGAGCAGATGCACAAGGATGTTTTGGAGAACATCTATCACAATTCTTTGGTAACATGGATTAAGAGCTTTAACTAAAGAAAGATATATTTTGGGATTAATGATTAGTTTATGCTTGACAAAATCATATATCAAATATAAAATCTGCAATTGACGGAGGCTGTATGGAAACAGATATTTTAATAGCCGGAAGCGGCTGTTCGGGACTTTACTGTGCTTTAAACGTTCCTGAAAACAAAAGGGTAACTATAATAACAAAATCAGATGCCGAAAGTAGTGATTCCTTTCTTGCACAGGGAGGGATATGCGTATTAAGGGATGAGAATGATTTTGAGTCATTTTATGAGGATACGTTAAAGGCAGGGCATTATGAGAATGACAGGGAGAGTGTATCAATTATGATAAATTCCTCCCGTGAGATAATAAATGACCTTGTAGCTATTGGGGTAGAATTTTCCAAGACCTCTGACGGGGAGTTTAACTATACAAGAGAGGGTGCACATTCAAAAAGCCGTATCTTGTTTCACCGTGACATTACGGGAAAAGAGATAACCTCAAAGCTACTTTCGGAGTCGAAAAAAAGAGAGAACATAACAATACTTGAGAACACTACTCTGCTGGATATAATAGAAAAAGACGGCGAGTGTACAGGTGCTGTGATTGCTATGCCGGATAATTCAATCGGGACGGTTAGTGCACAATACACGGTACTTGCTTGCGGCGGAATAGGAGGACTTTACCGTCATTCTACAAATTTCAGACATCTGACCGGTGATGCGGTTGCGATAGCAATAAAGCACAAGTTAGAGCTTAAGGATATTAACTACATACAAATTCACCCTACAACGCTTTATTCAGAGGAAGAGGCAGATAGGAGCTTTCTGATTTCGGAATCGGTCAGAGGCGAGGGAGCAAAACTCTACGGCAAGGATATGGAGCGTTTTGTGGACGAGCTTTTACCAAGAGATTTGCTTACCGAGGAAATCAGGAAAAAAATGAAAAAAGATGGTTCAAAATTTGTCTGGGAGGATTTAAGACCAATTCCAAAGGAAGAGCTTTTGGAGCATTTCCCGAACATTGCACAGCATTGCAGGGAGAAAAATTATGACGTTACAAAGGAATGTATTCCTGTAGTCCCCGCACAGCATTATTTTATGGGCGGTATAAAGGTTGACCACAGCAGTAGAACATCACTTGAGAGACTTTATGCGATAGGAGAGACTGCCTGTAACGGAGTTCACGGAAGAAACAGGCTTGCAAGCAATTCCCTTTTGGAGAGTCTTGTGTTTGCGAAGAGGGCGGCTGAGAGTATGATGAAAAGTCCACGAAAAGTAAGGGCTGCAGAGAATATTGATTTGTCGGTATACTATGACAGGGAAGGGCTTGAATTGGAATATAGAAGTCTTATTCTTGATGAGATAAAAAAAGCAGATGATAATGAAAAAAGACATATAATAAAAAAGTACAGATAAAGGAGAAAGAGAAAATGTTTGATAAGGCAACACTTAAATTAAAGGTAGATCCGTTAATTCTTAGTGCATTGGATGAGGATATAACAAGCGAGGATGTTTCAACTAACAGCGTTATGCCATGCGAAAAAATCGGAGAGGTTGATTTGATATGCAAGGAAGACGGTGTTTTATGCGGACTTCAGGTGTTTGAGAGGGTATTTACTCTTCTTGACGAGAAAACTGAGGTTAAGTTTTTTGCAGAGGACGGAAAGGACATAAAAAATGGAGAGCTTATTGCTAAAATAAGAGGAGATATAAGGGTTTTGCTTTCGGGAGAGAGAACAGCACTTAATTATCTTCAGAGAATGAGCGGAATAGCAACCTATACACGAAGAGTTGCAAAGCTCCTTGAGGGAAGCAGGACAACTCTTTTAGATACAAGGAAAACCACGCCTAATAACCGTATTTTTGAAAAATATGCGGTAAGGGTTGGAGGCGGAAGCAACCACAGATACAATCTTTCTGACGGTGTTCTTTTAAAGGATAACCATATCGGAGCGGCAGGCGGAGTCAAGGAGGCTGTGAAAATGGCGAAGGCATATGCTTCTTTTGTACGCAAAATCGAGGTTGAAGTTGAAAATATGGATATGGTAAAGGAAGCAGTTGAAGCCGGAGCGGACATTATTATGCTTGATAATATGACTCACAGCGAGATAAAAGAGGCTATGTGCTACATTTCCGGCAGGGCAGAGGTTGAAGTTTCGGGTAATGTGACAAAAGAAAATATTGCGGCACTTACGGACCTTGGTGTTGATTATATATCAAGCGGAGCATTAACACATTCTTCTCCTATTCTCGACCTTTCGCTTAAAAATCTCCACGCTGTATAAGGTGAGGCTTGTTATGAAAGGTGAAGAAAGAAGAAAGGAAATTTTAGCAAGGCTCAAAGGCTCTTTAGCACCTGTTTCGGCAAGCGTGTTTTCGCAGGAATTCGGCGTCAGCAGACAGATAATAGTTAAGGATATTTCGAGACTGAGAGAGCTGGGATTTCCTGTTGTATCACATTCACGTGGATATATTCTTGAGAAAAAGGTGCGTCCCAGTAAGGTTTTTAAGACAATTCATTCCGATGAAGATGTGGAAAAAGAGCTTAACCTGATTGTCGATATGGGCGGTGAGGTTGAAGATGTTTTTATATACCACAAATTCTATAATGAGGTAAGAGCAAAAATGAATATTACATCAAGGCTTGACGTTTCAAATTTCCTTGAAAATATACGTTCGGGAAAGTCGAGCCTGTTGAAAAATGTCACAGCCGGATACCATTACCATACCGTATCTGCGGAGAGTGAAGAGGTGCTTTTGCTTATTGAGGAAAAACTTTGGGAATGTGGATTTTTAGCACCGCTTCAAGAGTATGAACCAAATGAAATTAATATGCCGGAATGAAACCTCCGGCATATTTTAATGCAAAAAATCGTCTTATACACAAAAATAAACAAAATTTTATTTATTTGTCAAAAATATCATATTGAATTTATTTTTTTAATATGATACATTTAATGGTAGAAAAGATTATATATTAAATAATGAGTTTGAGCAAATAGATTTATTACCAGATAATAGAGCGATACATACAATATCAGGATTCTTTTTAGGGTTATTAATTGAAAATTGCCTGAATGGTAAAAGTATGCTACGTGTTGGCGAGTTGGCGGAACTACCATTTTCGTATTTGTGGTTTTTAACATTCCTTTATCATGATTATGGTTATTGTATAGCAGAGAACGATAATTCTTTTTTGAGTGTACCACGGAATGCTCCGATACCAAGAGCGTATAATACCGCACATGTATCAGAGTATTCGGCACTAAGAAATATTAAGGACAAACTTAATATAACCACATCGCCATTTCCCACATATCTTCATAGAAATAATAATTTTCGAAGCATAAGTACATACAATGCATTAATTAGAGAAATAACTATATACGCAAACAGATTCAGGACGGTTTTTTGTTCGACAGGAAAAAGAATAAATATACATAGATATAAAAGTTTGACAATAACACGATATTTTAATTACCGCATCAATGTACATAAGAAAGTAGACCATGGAAT
>JAZQLM010000072.1:0-4286 GCA_045542655.1 Clostridia bacterium
ATATCAATACCTGTTACTCTGCCCTGTGCATTTGTTTCATAGGTGATTAACTGAGGAGAAACCGCTCCATCCTTACCCATTGCGGCAAGCATTTCGCTTGCAGAAAGTCCGTAAGTGCTTCCGAGTCTCATCTTGTTTGCACCGTCTAAAACAACTGTTTCACCTGCTGTTGTAAACATTTTGAACTGGAGAACCTCGTCAATTGTTCCTGAAATTGCGGCATTTACGAGATAAGCATAAGAGCCTCTTCCTGCGTTATCCTCTTCAAAGGAAGCATTTTCGTCAACTGCGGCAATTTTTCCTTCAATATCAAGATAGAATCGTCCCTTATCTCTTATAGCAATTTCATTCGGATAGCTTTCGGCAATTTCATATACACCCTTTGCCGTGTCAAACTTAATACCGTCATTTGTTATCTGCGTTACTGTACCCAAGATACTCTCTCTTGATACATATGCTTTAATAAGCTGTTTGTCCTCACTTATTGTATATGAGATTACATCCCATTCCTTAAGCTCTGTAATTTCTATATCATAATCCTGATAAATGATTGCAAAGTCAACGCTTTCGTTTTCTTTATCAAGAAGAAGTGATCCGTTATTGTATTTATCGGTAATTCTGCCTGTTACAGTTGAAACCGTATCAACAACGAGGTTTGTAAGCTCATTTATAAATACTATATCATAGATATTATTTACGTCTGTATCAAGCAAAATAAGGTTACCTGTCTTTACCTTTAATCTTGAAATATCAACAGTCTGGGCAAACTTTCCGTTTAAAATATAAACAGGCTCTGCAACTATTGTTGCTGTTTTTGTGGTGTTGGATGTGTTTGTTTCCCAGTAGGTTACAACCTTATCTGTTGTAGCCTCACCCGTTATATCCGAAATATTTGCCGCATCAATTTTAAGTGTCTTGTTTTTGCTGTCCTGAGGTCTTACAAGAATAAGAGTTTTTTCGTCTGAATTTGTATCTATTCTCGCATAATAAACAACATTGTAACCAAGAAGCTGTTTTGCTGTTGTCTTGCCTTCAATAAATGTTGTTTCATTAATTAAAATTCTATCCTCAGAAGCTGTGCTTCCGCCTGCTATACCTGTTTCGCTTGTAGCCTTAATCTGTCCGTAGCCCTTTTCAACATTAAGTCTGTCATATAAAAGGGTTTTTGTTCCTACTTCATATGAAACATTTGAACCAAAGCCTGTTTGTTCCATCATATTTATAGTGAGGGCATTAAATACCATCTGAGCAATATCGCCTCGCTTTGCAGGCTCTGTTGCCGCTGCTGAAATACCCTTTAAAAGCTGAATTGAAGATGCTGTTACCATATAACCGTTTGGATAACCGCCGTTTGAAGATGCCTGCGGCTCATAGCCGAGTGCACGAACCATAATTGTTACTGCCTCCTGAAACAGCACGTTATCATCAGGTCTGAATGTTCCTACATCATCACCGATAATCATTCCCTGCTGGTCAGCTACGTTGATAGGACCGTTAGCCCAGTGATTTTCAACTACGTCAGGAAAACGTGTAGGACTTGTAATGCCTGCTGCAACGTCTTCCATACCTACTGCATATACCGAAACCTTCGCCATCTCGGAACGAAGAATGTTATCATCAGGTCTGAACATACCTGTTTCAGCATCACCGACCATAATACCGAGAGCACCGAGAACCTCTGCTGCTTCCTCATATTTTGTATCGCTGATGTCGGGTGCAAGTGCAACTCTTTCGTTACTGTAACGTGAACGTGCCTGAGCTATGGGAAGCTCTGTATTTAACATATCATTATTCTTTGTTCTGTTTCTTTCTACCATCGGAACGCTATTGTCAGCTGTATCTGTGTGTCTTAAATTACTGCTATCAAGCGATATTTCCGATGCAGCCGCTCCGTTTGCAGAGCCGTTTGCCGCTCCGCCATTTGTATTATTTTTATTTTCAGAGCTATTACTGTTTGTACTGTTTTGTCCGGCTGAATTTGTTGCAGTGTCCTGTCCTTGTGAATTGCCTGTACCGTTTGTTCCTGCTTTGCAGGATGGTGTATCCGTTATAACTTCTCCGGAGGCAAGCTGTACATTATTATAGGTATTTGCCAAAGCCGCCGGTGAAATCATTGCAAATGCAATTAAAGCCGAAATAAGCTTTTTAAACATTTTGTTTCCTCCTTGTAATTTTTAAATTAGATTTTTTTTGAAATTGATAATAAAATTTTCGATTTCACGTCTATTTTGTGTAAGCTTATAAAAATTACTACTAAAACTTTTTACCTAAAAAAGAAAATTTTTAGGTAAAACTATTGAAATTCACTTTATCTTGTGGTATAATACTTGTGTAATGTAGTATAAGTTGTGTTTTTTATATATTTTTTAGTAAAAAATGACGATAAATACATTAATTTTCTGTAATTGTTTTTTTGTAAAAAAATCACCCTATTATAAGGAGGAATTGTATATGAATTTTAAAAAAATTATTTCAGGTGTTGTCGGAGCATCTATGCTTCTGTCAGCTTCTGCCGTTTTTGCGTCCTTTGCTGATGTTGACAATGATCCCACAGTGAAATGGGCAAAGCCCTATATTGATGAAATGACATCGCTCGGTTACATAAAGGGTTACGAGGACGGCACCTTCAAGCCGAACAAGACTATTTCAAAGGTTGAATCACTTGTTCTTCTTTCAAGAATGATCGGTGTCAACGATGAGGAATATGCTGACTCCCTCGAATATGCTCTTGATGAATACAAAGCAAAAATCGAAAAATATTCAAGCGAATATGAAAAAGAAGTTGCATTTCTTCTCTACCGTGGAGTTATAAAGGAAAGCGAGCTTGCAAGCTACATTTCCGTATCAAACAGAAGTGTTGAGCTTAAGAGATATGAAGCCGCAATTCTTCTTACAAAGCTTTTAGGCGGCGAAGAAGAAGTCGAATCAAGTGCCTTTGTTTCATCTTCCTACTCAGACACTCTTGAAATTCCTGATTCTGCACGAGCATACGTTGAGTTTGTTAAAGAGGCAGGCATTATGCAGGGTATGGGAAATGATGCAAATGGTCCTGTTTTCTCACCAAACACAGGTGTTACAAGATCACAGATGGCTAAAATGCTCTGCACACTTATCGACGTACTCGATAAGTCAACAAAAACAGGTGAAGTTGTTTCAACAGATTTAATTAATGAAACAGTAACAATCGACTTCAATGGAAGCAAAAAGGTTCTACCTATTCTTCCTTCCACAAAGATTAAGCTTGCAGCAACAGATGTTGACTTTACCGCACTTACAGCCGGTATAGACGTTAAGGTTTCATACTTAAACGGCGGCGTTTCCTTAATCGAAAGCATTACCGTTATTAAGGACGACGAAGTCAGAGGTATAGTAGCTTCTCTCCGTGAGGGTACAGATAAAACTACAATTACAATTGCAGACAGCGAAAACAATAAAGACACTACAGTTTACACTCTCGCAGACGACGCTACATTTATCGTAGGTGGTGCAATTGATACTATAAGCAAGATTAAGACAAATAATTACGTTTTACTTACAATAAGGGATGGTCTTGTACAGGAAATCGAAGTAATCAGCAAGGCAAGCACAGCTTCCGGAACATTTGTTTCTCTTGTTGCAAACGGCGGTAAAACAGTTATAACACTTGCCGACAGAAAGGGAAATGAGACAGAATACTTCCTTTCAAACGAAAATGTAAACGTTTCAAGAAACAGTATGGAATCTTCACTTTCAGAGCTTATCGCAGGTGATACGGTTTCTCTGAAATTAACATACGATAAGGTTCATACAATTTATGCTGAAAGCTCAGCCGAAAATTCAACAGGCGTTATCAATTACATCAGACATTCAACAGAGGGTACTACAATCGGCATTGACCTTAACGGAAAGGTTACAGATTATAAGGTAAACAAAAAAGCTGAAGTTTATATCGACTCAGAGGAAAGCGGTGTTTACGACCTCCGCCCCGGCAGTGATGTTAAAATTAAGCTTGAGAGTGCTGAAATAGTTAAGCTTGAAACCTCATCAACAGCTACAGCGGCTCAGATGACAGGTACTGTAAAGAGTGTTAATGCAACCTATGGTCTTTTAATTATCGAATCAGCAGGTAAAGAATACAACATCTTCACCAACAGCAATACCAAGATAATTAACAGTAAAACCGGTGACGGTATGAAGCTTAAAAATCTTACAAAGGATACAGCTGTTGCCATCACAGGAAGCAACACTTCAGGCGTATACGAAGCTACAGTAATTGTTGTTCAGTAAATAAATTATAGCACATAAAA
>JAZQLM010000073.1:0-8343 GCA_045542655.1 Clostridia bacterium
TGAAAAAGCATATATGGTATGATATAATGAACAAAATATTTACTTTGAAGTTAAGGGGAGACTGGTTATGAGAGAACTTTATCAGGCAAATTCGGCTAACTATTCAAGACTAAAAACAGATAAGCTGTTTGTAGATTATAAAAATACATATAAATTTGATAATTTTATAGACAAAACGTTTACCTTTGTTGAGAATTTCCAGCTTTTAAAACCTGAATTATGAAGAAGATTTGTTCAGCAATTTCGTGAGGACGCAGATTTTGATGCGGGCTGGAGAGGTGAATACTGGGGCAAAATGATGCGAGGTGCCTCGTTCGTTTATTCCTATACAAAAAATGAAAAGCTTTATGAAATTCTCTCGCAGACAGTTTCGGATATGTTAGATAGTGCGGATGAGGACGGAAGAATAAGCAGTTATGCAAAAAATCACGAGTTTGATGGCTGGGATATGTGGTCGAGAAAGTATGTGCTTCTCGGTATGCAGTATTTTCTTGAAATCTGTGAGGACGATAAGCTTTCAGAAAAAATAATAAATTCAATGAAAAAACAGGTTGATTATCTTATAGAAAAAATCGGTCCTGAGGAAGATGGCAAAAAGCCTATAACCAAAGCAACACGCCATTGGAGAGGTCTTAATTCTTCGTCAATACTTGAGCCTATAGTAAGGCTTTATTCAATAACAAAAGAAAAGAAATACTTTGATTTTGCGGAATATATAGTAAGCTGCGGTGGAACAGATGTAGTAAATATATTTGACCTTGCCTATGAAAATGAATTTTATCCTTATCAGTACCCTGTTACAAAGGCATATGAAATGACCTCGTGTTTTGAGGGACTTCTTGAATTTTACAGAATTACAGGAGTTGAAAAATATAAAACTGCCGTAATAAATTTTGCAGACAGAATTTTAGAATGTGATTTTACGGTAATCGGAAGCTGCGGTTGTACTCATGAGCTTTTTGACCATTCAACAGTACGTCAGGCTAACACAACAAATGAAAAAATTCAACAGGAAACCTGCGTGACGGTTACTCTTATGAAGTTTTTCTATCAGATTACATTACTTACAGGAAATCCGAAATATGTAGATGCCTTTGAAATTTCACTTTATAATGCTTATCTTGGTTCATTGAATACTGAAAAGGTTATTGAACCTTCAATTAAAGCTGAACATCCTGACTGGAGTATTGAACCGCTTCCCTTTGACAGCTACAGTCCGCTTACTGCAAACACCAGAGGAAACGGAATAGGCGGCTTAAGGCTTATGAGTGACAATCATTACTATGGCTGCTGTGCGTGCATTGGTGCTGCCGGAATAGGACTTGTTCCTAAAATGCAGCTTCTTTCAACAGAAAAAGGTTTTGCGTTAAATCTTTACATAAATGGTGAAATTAGTTCAAAAACACCCTTGGGTAATGATATTTCTTTTGAATTTAAAACAGATTATCCGAAAAGCGGAGAAGTAGAAATAACAGTAAATACGGAAAAAGAAGAAATCTTTGAATTGCTTCTTAGAAACCCTTATTGGAGTAAAAATACCGCTCTTTCAGTTAATGACGAGAAAGCAGATGTTTCTGAGGGTTATATAAAAATCGAAAAATAATGGAAAAGCGGGGATAAAATCCTGTTAGACCTTGATATGAGATGTGAGGCTGTATACCCCATTCCTTACGGAAGTGAAATTCTGATGAATAAGGTAATATGGGGTGCAAACTATATGATACAGACCTTCGACAAAGAGGATGAAAAGGCGAAAAATCATATTGCACTAAGACGTGGACCAGTAATGCATGCACAGGATAACCGTCTTGGCTATAGCGTGGACAATGCTGTTTTAGTAGATGTAAATTGGGATGGATATGTTGATGTTAGTTTAAGCGATGAAAAAGCACCTTATGAAAGCATTGTATATGCAAATGTTCCGCTTGTAGATGGTGAGTTTATGAAAATGACGGATTATTCCTCTGCCGGAAAGCTTTGGAATGAAGAAAGTAAGATGGCGGTTTGGATATTGACAAAATGAAAGATTTTTAAAACTATTAAAGAAGTAAATGCACTATAACAAAACGGCAGGAACAGGTCCGTTTACAATTATGGAGACAAGAAAGTGGATGGAAGAGCTTAAGGTAAAAGAAAGCTACAGCTTAAAAGATGGAGACTACATATTTATATAATAAGCAGGGAAGTTTGAAAACTTTGTTTTCAAACTTCCCATTTGTATCAAAAGGTTATTTAATTTGTTCAAAATCTGAAGCTCCGTGTTTACACAACGGACAGATAAAATCTTCGGGGAGAGTATCGCCCTCATATATATATCCGCAGATTTTACATACAAAGCCTTTTTTACCGTCAGTATCAGGCTTTGGCTTTACATTGTTCATATAATAGGTGTATGTCATTGTTTCCTTATCCGAAATTACTCTTGCTTCGGTAACACTGCAAATGAACATTCCGTGGGTGTCGATGTCTATATACTGTTCAACCTTAAGAGACATAAAAGAATTAATATATCTCGGTAAAAATGCAAGACCGTTATCTGAACGGAGAGGCTCCGTCCCCCCAAATTTGTCGGCAGTTCTTCCGCTTTGAAAACCAAAGTTCTCAAACAGGCTAAAAGGAGCATCAACCGAAAGACAGTTTATATTCATAATTCCGGTCTGCTTGATTATGTGATGGGAATAGTTTTTCTTATCAATTGTAACAGCTATTCGGTTAGGTGTATTGGTAACCTGAGAAACAGTGTTTACTATAAGTCCGTTGTCCTTTTTACCGTCATTCGAGGTAATAACGTAAAGTCCGTAGCCTATATTAAAAAGTGCCGTAAGGTCGTTTTTATCGGCTGTTTCGCTGCTCTGAGCCTTGTAATCACGGCAAAGCTCTACAGAGAGTGTGTCGAGTGCTTCCGTGCTGTCGGCATTAAGTGCAGATTTGATTGAAACTGTTGTATCCGTAAAGGTGAGATTTTTACACCCTGCGAGCATATTTTTCATTACCTTTGCGGCAAGCGGTGCCCAGGTGCCGTTTTCGATCAAGGCAACAGTTCTTTTTTGATAGTTTCTCTCAGTAAGATGATTTATAAATTCTCTCATAAACGGGAAAATCTCAGCATTGTATGTGGTTGTTGCAAGTACAAGCTTACTGTATCTGAATGCGTCCTCAACAGCCTCTGCCATATCACAGCGTGCAAGGTCGTTAATTACAACCTTGGGACATCCCTTTGTGCGAAGCTTCTCCGCAAGCAGCTCGACTGCTTTTTTTGTTCCGCCGTATACGGAGGTGTAAGCTATCACAATTCCCTCCGTTTCAACATCGTATGAAGACCATTTATTGTAAAGGTTAATGTAGTAACCGAGATTTTCAGTTAAAACAGGTCCGTGGAGAGGGCATATTTTTTCTATTGAAAGTGCGGCTGCTTTTTTTAGAAGATTTTGCACCTGCATACCGTACTTCCCAACAATTCCAAAGTAGTATCTTCTTGCCTCGCAAGCCCATTCCTCATCTGCGTCAATTGCACCGAATTTTCCGAAACCGTCAGCAGAAAAGAGTGTTTTGCTATAGGAATCATAAGTAACAATAACCTCAGGCCAATGTACCATTGGTGCTGTAACAAAAGTCAGCTGATGTTTTCCGAGACTTAATGTATCATTTTCTCCAACAATAATCTGATTGTCCTTAAAATCCGTGCCGAAAAACTGCATCATCATCGAAAAGGCTTTTGTACTTGAGACAATTTTTACATCAGGATATGTCTTCATAAAGCTTGAAATATTTGCAGAATGGTCCGGCTCCATATGCTGAATAATAAGGTAGTCGGGAGATTTGCCATTTAATGCGGCATCTATATTATCAAGCCATTCGTGGGTAAATCTTGCATCAACAGTGTCAAATACGGCAATTTTTTCATCAATTATAACGTATGAGTTATAAGACATTCCGTTTTCAACCTTGTACTGTCCTTCAAAGAGGTCAATTTCACGGTCGTTTACGCCAATATATTTAATGTCGTCGGTTATATACATATATAAAACACGCTCCTTGTTATCATTTTGAATCTTCAAACAGTATAATAACATATTTTAAGATATTTTTCAATACAGTTTTTATTAAATTTATTATTGATTTAATATTGAGGAAATATTTAAAAAATATAAAAATAATGTTGACAATTACATAAATGTGTGATAAAATTTATAGAAATGAAATTAAGTCTTTAAGTGCGATACAGAGATGTCGGCAAGATGATAATATTGTTAAACTGATGCAGGGTGCTTTGCGTCTGTTTGTGTGTATCTTGCCGCAGTACGGCAGGATTTTTTCATATATTGCGTGAGTTTTATTGACAGAAAGGATAGGTTATGATAACGCTTAATAATTGTAGAAAAGTTAACATAGAATTGCCGAAGAAACACGATTTTTCTTTGGATTATTCGGTTTCTGATTTGGCTTTGGACTCTTTGAATTCAGATAAATATACTGTTTTACCCGGTTTTTGCGATGTACATGTTCATTTTCGCGAACCGGGTTTTGTTTATAAAGAAACAATAGCTTCGGGAAGCAGAGCAGCGGCAAGAGGCGGTTATACCTCAGTTTGTACAATGCCTAATTTAAAGCCTGTTCCGGATTGTCCCGAAAATTTAAAAATTCAGATGGACAGCATCGAAAAGAACTCTTTGATTGATGTTTTTCCTTATGGTACAATAACTAAAGAGCAGAGAGGAAAAGAGCTTTCCGATATGGAAGGGCTTGCAGGAAAAATTGTTGCTTTTTCCGATGACGGAAAAGGAGTTCAAAGTGACTCTATGATGCGGTCAGCAATGGAGAAGGCTCGCACCTTAAATAAAATTATTGCCGCACACTGTGAGGATGAAAAGCTTCTTTTCGGCGGATATATTCATGACGGTGAATATGCGAAAAAGCATGGTCATAAGGGAATATCATCAGAAAGTGAGTATGGGCAGATTGAAAGAGATTTAAAGCTTGTAAAAGAGACAGGCTGTTCCTATCATGTTTGTCACATTTCCGCTAAGGAAAGTGTTGAACTTATAAGGAATGCGAAAAAAGAGGGGCTTGATGTTACCTGTGAAACCGCACCGCATTATCTGGTGCTTGATGACAGCGATTTAAAGGATGAGGGCAGATTTAAAATGAATCCGCCGCTTAGGGATAAATCAGACAGGGAAGCACTTGTTGAGGGACTGATTGACGGAACAATTGATATGATTGCTACCGACCACGCACCTCACTCGGCGGAAGAAAAGTCAAACGGACTAAAGGGCAGTCCTTTCGGAATTGTCGGTCTTGAAACAGCGTTTCCGGTGCTTTATACCCATCTTGTGAAGAAAAATATAATTTCACTTGAAAAGCTTGTATATTTAATGGCAATAAGTCCGAGACTTCGTTTTTCACTGCCGCTTTTTAACAGCTTTTCTGTATGGGATCTTAGTCAAAGGGAAATAATTGATACCAAAGATTTTCTGTCAATGGGAAAAGCTACCCCGTTTGACGGAATGGAGGTTACCGGAAGAAATCTTCTTACGGTTCATAACAGTAAAGTAGTTTTTAATTATCAAAATAATATATAGTTCAGGAGGAAAATTAAATGGCAAAAAGAACAGACATTAAAAAAATTCTTATTATCGGCTCAGGTCCTATAGTTATCGGTCAGGCAGCCGAATTTGACTACGCAGGAACACAGGCATGCCTTGCGCTTAAGGAGGAAGGCTACGACGTTGTGCTTTGTAACTCAAACCCTGCTACCATTATGACAGATACCACTATAGCGGACAAGGTATATATGGAGCCTTTGACTCTTGAATATATAGCAAAAATCCTTCGCTTCGAAAGACCGGATGCGATTGTTCCGGGAATTGGCGGTCAGACAGGTCTTAACCTTGCTATGCAGCTTGAAAAGAAAGGCATTTTGAAAGAATGTGAGGTTGAGCTTCTCGGTACAAGCAGTACAAGTATCGAAAGAGCCGAGGACAGAGAACTGTTTAAAGAGCTTTGTGAGTCAATCGGTGAGCCTACAATTCCGTCCGAAATAACATATAGTCTTGAAGAAGCAAAGGAGGCTGCCTTAAGAATAGGTTATCCTGTTGTGCTTCGTCCTGCATTTACACTTGGCGGTACAGGCGGCGGATTTGCAAATAACGAGGAAGAGCTTGTTGAAATAGGAATAAATGCCTTTAAGCTCTCTCCTGTTCATCAGGTTCTTATTGAAAAGAGCGTTAAGGGATATAAGGAAATCGAATTTGAGGTAATGCGTGATTCAAATGACCACGCAATTACAATCTGCGGTATGGAAAATATTGATCCTGTTGGTGTTCATACAGGAGATTCTATAGTTGTTGCTCCTATTATGACATTAAATGACCACGACCTCAAAATGCTTAACGACAGTGCTATTAAGATTATCCGTGAGCTTAAAATTGAAGGCGGATGTAATGTTCAGTTTGCATTAAATCCTGAAACAAGCGAATATTATCTTATTGAAGTAAATCCGAGAGTTTCACGTTCGTCAGCACTTGCTTCAAAAGCGAGCGGTTATCCTATTGCAAGAGTAACTGCAAAAATTGCGGTAGGTATGTCACTTGAGGATATAGCAATTGCCAATACAAATGCTGCGTTTGAACCGAGCCTTGACTATGTAATTGCAAAGCTTCCGCGTTTCCCGTTTGATAAATTTGCAACTGCACCGAATACTCTCGGAACTCAGATGAAAGCTACCGGTGAGGTAATGGGAATCGGTTCAAATCTTGAAGAATGTCTCTTAAAGTCTGTTCGTTCACTTGAGATTGGTGCATGCCATTTTTGGCTCCCCAAATTTGAAAATATGTCGGAGACTGAACTTCTTGATTATATTACTGAATTTAAAGATGATAACATCTTTGCTGTTGCTCAGCTTATAAGACTTGGTACTACACTTGAAAAGCTCCATGATGTAACGAAAATTACAACATATTTCCTCGAAGCGGTTAAGAGAATTGTTGATATGGAAAACACTCTTAAGGCTGATAAGGGAAATAGAGAGCTTCTCACTCAGGCAAAGAAGATGGGCTTTTGCGACAAATTTATTGCAAAGCTTTGGGAAACTACTGAGCTTGAAGTTTATAAAACGAGAAAAGAAATGGGATTATTCCCTGTGTATAAAATGGTTGATACCTGCCATACAAACGCATATATTCCATATTTCTATTCGTCATATACGGGCGAAAATGCTTCACGTCTGTCTGACAGAAAGAAGATTGTTGTTTTAGGTGCAGGACCTATAAGAATAGGTCAGGGTGTAGAGTTTGACTATTCAACCGTACACGCAGTGACAACAATTAAAAATTCGGGCTATGAGGCGATTATTATAAACAATAATCCTGAAACAGTATCTACCGACTACACAACTGCAGACAAGCTTTATTTTGAACCGCTTACACCGGAAGATGTTATGAATATAATTGAGTTTGAAAAGCCGGAAGGCGTTATAGCATCCCTCGGCGGGCAGACTGCTATTAACCTTGCAGAGCCGCTCCGTGACCTTGGAGTTAAGATTATAGGTACGGACTGCGATGCTATAGAGAGAGCAGAAAACCGTGACAGCTTTGAAAAAATTCTTGAGGAGCTTGAAATTCCTCAGCCAAAGGGTAAGGCTGTAACAAAAATTGAAGACGGTGTTAATGCTGCCGCTGAAATAGGCTACCCTGTTCTTGTTCGTCCGAGCTTTGTCCTTGGCGGACGTGCTATGCAGATTGTTGCAAATGAGGAGCAGCTCCGTCAGTATCTTAAAACTGCGGTTGAAATTGATGAGGACAAGCCTGTATTGGTTGATAAATATATACAGGGTAAGGAAGTCGAAGTCGATGCTATCTGTGACGGTAAGGATGTATTTGTACCCGGTATTATGGAGCTTGTTGAACGCACAGGTGTACACAGCGGTGACTCTATCAGCGTATATCCGACATTCAGCATTTCCGACAAGGTAAAGGGAATAATTTTACAGTATGCTAAAAAGCTCGGTCTCGGAATAGGCATAGTTGGACTTTATAATATACAGTTTATAGTTGACGAGGATGAAAATGTATTTATTATTGAAGTAAACCCACGTTCTTCAAGAACAGTACCTTTCCTCTCAAAAGCAACAGGCTACAGCCTTGCTGATATTGCAACAGAGGTTATAATGGGTAAATCCTTAAAGGAACAGGGAATATTCAATATATACCCCGATGAGAAAAAGAGAAGATATGTAAAGGTTCCTGTATTCTCATTCAACAAAATCAGAGGTCTTGACGCATATCTTTCACCTGAAATGAAATCTACAGGTGAGGCTATAGGATATGATGATAAGCTCAATCG
>JAZQLM010000074.1:0-2995 GCA_045542655.1 Clostridia bacterium
TATTCTTGGCGAAAATATGATGGATTTGGGAACTACCTGGGAATTCACAATAAAGCCGAAAATATTTTTCCACGATGGAACGGAGCTTTCTGCGGCAGATGTAGCGGCAACTGTTAATTTTATAAAAAATAACGACAGCTACTATGCCTACAATGTAAGAAATATTCAGTCAATTGAAGCAATCGACCAGTATAAATTTAAAATTGTTCTTACACAGCCTGCACAGAATATAAAGGCTCAGCTTACTTTTCCGATTATAAATGCCAAGGACCTGGTTGCCGATTTTACAATGAACGGAACCGGAATGTATAAGCTTGATAACTATATTCAGCGTAAAAAGATGGTTTTTGCTTATAACGAAAATCATCACTCAAATTCGGAACCTGAGATTAAAAAAATAGAAATTCATCTCGTGCCCGATAAGCAAACCGCCAATTATGCGTATCTTACAGGTCTGGCAGATATTTATGAGCAGGATATTACCGAGAATGAATCTGCATCTGCACTTTCGCAGGACGGATATAATTATACCGAGTATCTCAGCAACAACTATAATTTTTTAGGCTTTAATTTCAATAAGATTTTCTTTGACGATATAAACGTTCGTCAGGCGGTAAATTATGCAATCGACCGTAATAAAATAGTGTCTGAAATTCTTTTTGAACACGGTCAGAGTGTATGTGTGCCGTTTAATTCCAATTTCTATATGTATAATAAAACCGTTTATACCGAATATGACGTAAAAAAGAGCACCGAGCTTCTGGAAAAAGGCGGTTGGAAGGCAAATCCCAACACAGGTATTCTGGAAAAGAAAATCGGTGAGGAAGCGGTAGCACTTAAATTCAGTATTCTTGTTAATGAGGATAATACATTCCGTATTCAGGTTGCCAATATGATAAGCGAAAGCCTTAAACCTCTTGGAATTGAAGCGGTTGTTGAAGCTGTTCCTTTTGAACAGTACGAGCTCAGATATTTAAACGGTGAGTTTGACAGTATTCTCTGCGGTATGTATATGGGGCTGGATTACGATATCAGCAGTTTCATAAAGTCAGGGGAAAATGAATTTTCTTACAGCAATGAAATGGCAGACCTTATTCTTTATAATATTGGAATTTCACCTTTTGATACCGATGATAAGAAAAACTACTATTTTCGTTTGCAGGAATTCTTCTTAGAACAACTGCCGCATATAAGCTTGTACTACACAAAAACCGATGTGTTATACAGCAAAAAAATAAAAAATGGCGTAAAACCTGATGTATTCAGCATATATAATAAAATAGGTGAATGGACATTCAGATAATAAAAAGGGTGAGTAATAATGAAAAAAATGCTAATTCTGTTCGGCGGTGAATCTACTGAACATGAGGTTTCAAGAAATTCGGCTTTTAACGTAATAAATGCCGTTGATAAAAGTAAATTTGAAGTTGTTATTGTTGGAATAACCAAGGACGGTAAATGGTATTTATGCGATTGCGATACAGAACTCATAAAAGACGGAAGCTGGGAAACATTATGCAAAAAGGAAGTTGTTATCGCTCCCGGTAATGGCGGAATTACGGTTCTTGGCGATAACGATGCTAAATTTATTCCCGTTGATATATGCTTTCCTGTTGTCCACGGAACCAATTGCGAGGATGGTTCTTTGCAGGGACTTTTAAAGCTTGCTCATATAAAATACGTGGGATGTCACGTTTTGTCATCTGCGGTTTGTATGGATAAGGATATAACAAAAATTATTCTTGAAAAAAACAATATTCCACAAAGCCCTTATGTTGTGCTGTTCAAGGGCGATGATAAAATTGATGAAATTGAAAGTAAGCTTGGATATCCCTGCTTTGTAAAGCCGGTTAATGCAGGCTCAAGCATTGGTGCGGCAAAAGCTTCGGATAGGGAAGAGCTTGTAAAAAATATATCAGATGCTTTTAAATTTGATAAAAAGGTAATGGTGGAAAAGTTCATAAACTGCCGTGAACTTGAGGTTGCTGTAATGGGAAATGATGAGCTTGTTCTTGCAGGACCTGGTGAAATTGTTTCGGATGCCGAAACCTATGATTATGATACAAAATATGTTACAAACAGCGGCGTAAGCTATGATATTCCTGCAAATATTCCGGAGGAAATGTTTGAAAAAATAAGAGAATATGCAAAAAAAGCATATAAAGTTTTAGAATGCTCCGGTTTGTCGAGAATAGATTTCTTTCTTGATAAAAATACAAACGAAATCTATCTTAACGAAATTAATACATTGCCGGGATTCACCAATATAAGTATGTATCCAAAGCTGTTTGTAAGCACAGGAATTACATATTCTGATATTATTACAAAACTTGTGGAGCTGGGAGAGAAAGCTATATGAATAAGGCGATAGGAGTATTTGATTCGGGACTTGGAGGACTTACTGCTGTAAAAGAGTTCCTTAACATTATGCCCAACGAAAATATAATATATTTTGGTGATACGGGCAGAGTACCATATGGCACAAGAGGTGTGGATACAATAATAAAGTATTCACGCCAGGATGTTAATTTTCTTAAACAGTTTGACCTTAAAATGGTAGTTATTGCCTGCGGTACAGTAAGCTCTGTTGCACTTGATACATTGAGTAAAGAAAATGATATTCCGATTATCGGTGTTGTTGAACCTACCGCTATGGCGGCTGTTAAAAAAACTAAAAATAAAAGAATAGGTATAATAGGTACAAGTGGCACAATAAATAGCGGTTCATATGCAAAAGCAATAGAGAAAATAGACCCTGAAATAAAAACCTTCAGCGTTGCTTGTCCATTGTTTGTTCCATTGGTTGAAAATAATTATATAGATAACGAAGCAACGTATATTATTGCAAAAGATTACTTGGGATCGTTAAAAAAAGAAAAAATTGATACTTTAATTTTAGGATGTACACATTACCCCTTGATTTTTAAAGTTATTTCTGATATAATAGGAAAAGATGTTGAATTAATCAATTCGGGAGCAGAAACTGCTATATACA
>JAZQLM010000075.1:0-2821 GCA_045542655.1 Clostridia bacterium
CAATTTTCCTTTTTATCGTAACTATACTTTGCTCTGATTTTAAAAGAGCCTCTTCCCGTTTTGTAAATTTCTTTAAGCTCTGATTCATTATATATAATATCTCCGCCTGTTGAAAAATCAGGTGCTTTAAGTACATCTGAAATGTCGGCATCAGGATTTTTCATAACCTTTATGGTTGCATTACAGATTTCAGTAAGGTTAAAACTGCATATATTAGACGCCATACCTACTGCAATACCCTGATTCGGGTTTACAAGTACGTTCGGAAAGGAAACCGGCAATAAGGCAGGTTCCTTTAATGTACCGTCATAGTTATCGGTGAAATTGACCGTATTTTTATCAATATCACAAAAAATCTCGCCGCATATACCTGAAAGCTTAACCTCTGTATATCGCGCCGCCGCAAATGCCATATCTCTTGAATACTGCTTACCGAAATTTCCTTTTGAATCAACCAATGGATGTAAAAGCGCCATATGTCCCTCTGTAAGTCGTACCATTGTCTCATAGATAGCAGCATCACCATGAGGGTTTAGCTTCATAGTCTGTCCCACAACATTAGCAGATTTTGTTCTTGAACCGTTTATAAGCCCCATTTTATACATTGTATACAGCAATTTTCTGTGCGACGGTTTAAAGCCGTCTATTTCAGGAATTGCCCTTGAAATAATAACACTCATTGCATAGGGCATATAATTCTGCTCTAATGTATCGGTTATATTCTGATTTTCAATTATTGGATTTTTGGACATTAAAATTCCTCCGTTTAGTTTGCTACATAACATCGGTAAACTCAATATATTTGTAGCCGTTTTCTGCAATATGCTCTTTTCGTCCGCTTAAGTTATCGCCCAAGAGTAATTCAAATACCTGCTGGGTTTTTTCGGCATCCTCGGGTAAAACCTTGATAAGCCTTCTTGTTTCGGGATTCATTGTTGTCTCCCACATCATTTCAGGCTGGTTTTCACCAAGACCTTTACTTCTCTGTATCGTGTACTTTTGTTTTTCCAGCTTTTTCAAAATTGAGGCCTTTTCTTTGTCATCATAGGCAAAATACGTCTTATTTTTTGTATTGATTTCATACAGCGGCGATTCTGCTATATACACATATCCCTCTTCAATAAGTGTAGGAGCAAGACGGTAAATCATTGTAAGAACAAGCGTTCTTATCTGGAAGCCGTCAACATCCGCATCGGTACAGATTATAATTTTGTTCCATCTTAAATTATTGATGTCAAATGAATTAAGCTCCTTGTTGTGCTTTGTCTTTATCTCAACACCGCATCCCAAAACTTTAAGAAGGTCAACAATAATTTCACTCTTAAAAATTCTCTCATAATCAGACTTAAGACAATTTAAAATTTTTCCTCTTATTGCCATAATAGCCTGAAATTCACTGTCTCGCCCCTGTTTGCAGGCACCAAGAGCGGAGTCACCCTCAACTATATACACTTCACGCTTGTCCGTATCCTTGCTTCGACAGTCAACAAACTTTTTAACTCTGTTTAAGGCATCCATTTTACCATCAAGCTTCTTTTTTATGTTTGTACGGGTTCTCTCAGCAGTTTCACGGCTCCTTTTATTTAAAAGAACCTGTTCAGCTATTAGTTCTGCATCCATTTTATTCTCAATAAAATAAATATCAAGCTGTTCACGCAAAAAGTCTGTCATAGCATCCTGAATAAATTTATTTGTTATTGATTTTTTAGTCTGATTTTCATAGCTTGTAAGAGTAGAAAAAGAATTACTTACAAGTATAAGACTGTCCTGAATATCGACAAATAAAATTTTCGATTCATTTTTAGTATATTTATTAGCATTTTTTATGTATTTATCAATTGCGTAAGTAAAGGCGTTTCTGACAGCCTTATCAGGAGCACCGCCGTATTCGAGAAAGCTTGAATTATGATAATATTCTACAGTATTAATATCGTTATTAAAGCAGAACGCAAAGCTCATTTTTACTTTATATTCTTCCTTGTCCTCTCTGTCACGTCCTCTTCTTTCAGCTTCTATATATTGAATTTGAGTTTTTTCTTTTTCCTGAGAAATTTCCTTCACATAGTCGGTAATACCGTTCTCGTAAAAATATTCAAACTCTTCAAATTTGCCGTATTCGGTTTCATTATATAAGATAAATTTTATTCCCGAATTTACAACAGCTTGTTTTTTCAAGACATTCTGATAAAATTCAAGCGGAATATCTATGTCTGTAAACACCTCAAGATCCGGCTTCCATTTGATTTTCGAGCCTGTATGTCTGTGGCTGAACTCCTGCTTGTCAAGTCCGCCTATATTTTCGCCCTTTTCAAAATGAAGCTTATATTTAAAGCCGTCACGGCAGATTTCGACGTCCATATACTCTGAGCTGTACTGGGTTGCACAGGCACCAAGTCCGTTAAGCCCGAGGCTGAATTCGTAATTCTCGCCGGAATTATTTTTATATTTACCACCTGCATACATTTCGCAAAATACAAGCTCCCAGTTAAAACGGTCCTCACGTGAATTATAATCAACGGGAATACCTCTTCCCATATCTTCAATTAATATGGAATGGTCAAGATAACGTCTGACCGTAATGAGGGTACCAAAGCCTTCTCTTGCTTCGTCTATAGAGTTAGACAAAATCTCAAAAACAGAATGCTGACAGCCTTCAAGTCCGTCTGAACCAAAAATAACAGCCGGTCTTTTTCTGACACGGTCAGCACCTTTTAGGGATACAATGCTGTCATCATCATATTTTTTTGCACACATTCTATAAAACCTCCGACTTTTAATTAGTAACTAAAGTAATAAAAATATTATACCAAAAAAGATTAGT
>JAZQLM010000076.1:0-2484 GCA_045542655.1 Clostridia bacterium
TGTTTAGACTGACGAAAAATTCTCTCGCCACTCTCCGAACGCTGAATATTTAGAGGACTCCTTATTTAAGAAACGGGCTGTGACGAAAGTCACAGCTCCGAAATTTTAAAAATATTATTTTTGTGGTGATACTTCACCGAGAATTTCTGCAAGGTTTACATTCACAGGTGTTTCACTGTAAATTTTTCTGTTTACTTTAATTTTCGAATTTTTCGTAAGTAGTTCTGTATATTCTGCAAAATCGGCAATTCTTTCTATTCTCTTTATAATATGGTAACCATACGGCGTTTCTACAAGCTCACTAATCTGACCGATTTCAAGCTTAAATGAAGCGTCGGCAAAATCCTGAACCATAGTTCCGTCATTTGAGAATGTATATCCGTTCTTGCCCTGACCGGGATCCTGATTATACTCTTCGATTAACTTATCAAAATCCTCGCCAGATTTTGCTTTTGCAAGGACGTCTTCAGCCTTTTTAAGAGTTTCCGCTTTTTCAGTATCCTCAGAAGCATTTGTAATTCCCTCGGGGAACTGAATTAGTATATGCTTAACAGTAACCTTATCGTCGGTGAGTACATCCTCTACATTTTCAAAATGTTTAACATAAGAAACCGGATCATCATAGAATGCGTTAAATGCTTTTTCATAGATTTTCTGAAATTTTTGTACATTCTCAAGCTGTTTTATATCTTCGTAGCCGCTTTTTTTCAAAGTTTCCTCAAGCTTGTCCCCATAGCTCGTTTTTACCTGCTCGATAAAGGAGGTAACTTCTTTGGTCTCTTCCTCTGAAAGCGTAATTCCTCTCTTCTGTGCCTCTGAAATAACAGAAATAATAGGAAGAATTGTTCTTACAGCCTTAATCTTTACAATTTCTGTGTGTGTAAGCCCTGAATTTTTATCAATTTCATTCCAGTCAAAGGAATTCAAATCACTAATCTTTTTTGACTGATAGAGCTTGTACTCATAATTTAATGCTTCATTTGTAAGGAAATATCTGAATACATCAGCAGTTAAAGCATAGTCGCCTGTTTTTACTGCTGAAACGGTTGTGCCGGCTTTTCCTTCAAACATAGTAATAAAAGGATTTTCAAATTTAATGTTCAATTTTTCAGCCTTTACAATTTCACCCTCCTGTGAAACTTCATCAGGCGGAAGTGTATTTACAGCACTTGTAAGTCCGACACTGTTTATATAACATATGCAGTAAATAATTACAGCGACAACTAACGCTCCGATAACACCTAAAACTGCATATAAGGGCTTGTTATTTTTTGAAACTTCGGTAATTTCCTCTTCAGTAAATTCGATTGCATCTTCACTATCTCCAAAAGCCACCTCACTTACTTCTTCAAAATTATCATCTGCAGGCTCACCGTCACAAACACAGGCTTCTTCTGGTTGAGGTTGCTCATCTGACTCTAAAGGAACATCAACAGATGAAATATCTTCTTCTATATTGTCTGTAGAAGCATCTTCAAGAATATCCTTTTCGGTTTCTGATTCAAATTCGTAGTCAAATTCTCTTTTTTCGTTATCCATTACTAATCTCCTAATCTTGTGTTATATTAATCTAATTATACTACATAAAATTGAATTTTTCCATAGTTTTTTTAAATTTTATCACAATTTTCTTAAATTGACATCAAAATTTCATAAATTCTGTTCAAAAAAGACAGTTCATCGCTAAATTCAGGTAATTTATATTGTATGTGCGGTTTTGAAGAATTTCTTATAAAAATATTATTATCCCTTGCCGCAAGCTCCGCAATCTTGTCAAAGCAAGGGGGCTCTTCGGCAGAAAAATACAGCTTTAAATCATTGTTTATCGCCTTAACCTCAGTAAAGAGCTTAACAGATGCCGTATGTCTTATAAGTGAAGTCAGCATAAGATTATATACTTCTTTCGGAACATCACCAAAACGATCGAGCGTTTCGTCATATACCTCCATCACATCATCCTTATTTTCGATAGCGGATATTTTCTTATAAAGCTCTATACGCTGGCTGTGTGAGGTAATATATTTATCCGGTATAAATGCGTTAACCGCAATATCAATAAGTGTCTGACATTCCTCTTTTTCAGGATTTCCCTTTAATTCAGAAACCGCCTTTGAAAGAAGCCTGCAATACATATCATATCCGACCACTTCCATATTTCCGCTCTGCTGAGGTCCGATAACGTTGCCTGTACCTCTTATCTCCAAGTCCTTCATAGCAATTTTAAATCCTGAACCAAATTCGGTAAAATCTTTTATTGCTCTTAACCTCTTTTGGGCATCATCGTTTAGGATTTTATTTTTCCTGTATGTGAGGTAGGCATATGCAAGCCTGTTTGAACGTCCGACTCTTCCTCTTAACTGATATAACTGTGAAAGACCGAGCCTTTCAGAATCTTCAATTATTATTGTATTTACGTTTGGTATATCAAGACCTGTTTCGATAATTGTAGTACAGACAAGTATATCAATTTCGCCCTCAGATACA
>JAZQLM010000077.1:0-7536 GCA_045542655.1 Clostridia bacterium
AATTCCTTGCTTGTCCCGGTTACCCCGAATGTAAGAATACAAAGACTATCGCAGAGCCGGTTTCAGCACCCTGCCCCAACTGCGGCGGCAAGGTATACGCAAGAAAGTCTAAAAAAGGTGCGAGCTATTATGCCTGTGAAAAAGGTACAGACTGCTTTATTTCGTGGGATGAACCTACTACACAGAAATGCCCCAAATGCGGAAATATTCTCTTTAAAAAGAGACGCTACAGGGGAAAAGGTCCTCTTGATTATGTATGTAATAATGAGGGTTGCGACTTTCGTGAAGCTGTAAACAAAAAATAATAAAAAGTCAAAAAGGGATTTTATCATTTTGTGATACAATCCCTTTTACTTTATTACGCATTATATACACTTTTGGTAAAATCCAAAAGCTTCTTTTTAAAAATCTCTGCCTCGTCTCTGTTTTTAAGATAATTCCTAAAGACTCCGACAACCCATTCGTTCTCTTCTGTTTTTATACGTTCGTTTACAATTTCAAGCATAAGCTCTCTGTCCCTTACGCCTCTTAAATTTACCCACTCAACAAATTCGGTTGCCTTTGCCTTTTTCTCAAGCTCAATGCGTTTTGCTTCCCACTCACTGAACGGCTTATTTACCGCGTTTTCAAGTAAATTTAAGTCCTCCTGAACCTCTACATCAAACCCCTGTGCCTTAAGGAAAATCTGTGCCATAAGTTCCTGTCCGGACGGAAGCGGATGTATTCTGTCCTCTCCTGTCAGAGTTTTTCCCTCTTTAAAGAGTTTTTTGGAAATTCTCTCAAATTCCGTATAGGTATCCACAATATTGCCTCCATATTCCTGTGCCAAAACCCGAAACCTCTCCGAAAGCTCACGAATTGCTGCCGCTGCCCCTTTAAAGCACGGTCTTTCGCTCTCTGTATATTCATCATACGGTGTTACCGTATTGAATATTATCCCTATGCCTCTTGACTTAAACTCATCCGCAAGCTTTTTCATATTAATAATATTTGAATCTATTGCATTTCTTCTCTCAATAATACAGGTATCGTCCGCTTCTCTTCCGTCATACAGAAAATACTTTATATCATTCATTCCGAATGACAGTACAACATCTGTCGGATTATAACAGAGTATTGTGTCATAAAGTCTTGCAATTCCGCCTGCCGCAGTATCACCCGGAATACCGCAGTTGTACATTTCAAGCTTTATGCCGCACGTATTTCTGTAATAGTCATAGATACGGCTCATCATTCTGCCGTTAGCAACGATACTTGCACCTACAAAACAAACTGTTGAATTTTCTTTAAATTTATACATAACTTTACCCCCACTAAAAATATCTATACAGCCTTGCCGATTGCAACGCCTTCATACTCACACAGGAAATTTTCCGCTGTTTTTGTCATACAAACCCCCACACGGCTATCCTTAAACCCAAAGGTCATAGTAAGATTTCCGAAATACTTGTCAATTATCTGAACCTTGATTTTAAGCTTTTGAGGCTCTGTCCATACGGCAGAACAAGCACATTCGTATTTATTTCCCTCTGCCGTCTGTCCTCCAACCAAATCAGAATAACCCTCTTCGGGGAATTTTGAAAATTCATTATATCCGAGACCAAATCTAAGCTGTTTTTCGCCTGTTAAATTAGTATATGTAAGTACTC
Organism: Clostridia bacterium; assembly: GCA_045542655.1. Taxonomy (GTDB): domain Bacteria; phylum Bacillota; class Clostridia; order Monoglobales; family Monoglobaceae; genus RGIG8709. The sequence goes on from JAZQLM010000077.1 coordinate 1,650, forward strand.
CGTATTTTTCATAAAAATCAAAACGTACTTTTTCTATCTTCATAGGATTTTCGCCTAAAACATATGTTACATTATTAATCTTTTCCGAAAAAGCATTCTCGGTTTCTCCCTCAAGTGCATACAGCTTACACTCGGACGCATATTTTTCATTCTACTCCCACTCGATCGTACCGATTGGCTTCGGGGTGAGGTCAAACAACACTCGGTTAATACCGTCAACTTCCGAAGTTATACGGTCTGTAATTTTATGAAGGACGTTATACGGAATTTCTTCTATGGTTGCACTCATAGCATCTACCGTATTAACGGCACGGATTATTGCAGGCCAGCCTTCGTATCTTTTCCCGTCTTTTACGCCTACGCTTTTAAAGTCCGGAACAGCAATAAAGTACTGCCACACTTTTCCGGCAAGACCTGATATATCGAATTCCTCTCTTAAAATAGCATCTGCTTCACGGAGTGCTTCTAATCTATCCCGTGTAATCGCACCGAGGCAACGAACACCAAGTCCCGGTCCGGGGAACGGTTGACGGTATACCATTTCATCTGGAAGTCCGAGTGCAGAACCAACCACTCTTACTTCGTCTTTATATAAGAGCTTAATAGGTTCAACAAGCTCCATTTCCATATCTTCAGGAAGTCCGCCGACATTGTGGTGTGCCTTTACGCCGTCACTTTCCAAAATATCGGGGTAAATTGTTCCCTGTGCAAGAAACTTAATTTCTGTAAGCTTTGCAGCTTCTTCATCAAAAACCTTGATAAATTCGCCGCCGATAATTTTTCTCTTCTTTTCAGGTTTTTCAACCCCTGCAAGGAGATTCAAAAATCTGTCGGTTGCATCAATATAAATGAGGTTTGCATCAAGCTGATTTTTAAATACCTCAATTACATTTTCGCTCTCGCCCTTACGCATAAGTCCATGATTTACATGTACACAAACAAGCTGTTTTCCGATTGCCTTTATTAAAAGTGCTGCAACAACCGATGAGTCAACACCGCCGGAAAGTGCAAGAAGAACCTTTTTATCTCCAACCTGTTCTCTTATTGCCTTTACTTGTTCCTCGATAAATGCCTCTGCAAGCTCCTTTCTATTTATACGCACCATTGAATCAGGACGTTTGTTGTTATCCATATTATCTCCTCCTGTATATTAAAATTCAATTACCATCTTTAATAGATAATTATATAACAATCCTGAAAGCTTGTCAATCAAAAATTATTACATAATCTAAACTTTTTAATATAATTTTATTCTTTTTTATAATTCAGCATAATTATGCCGGAGCATACCAACACAAGTATTACAAAAAGATTTAACGGAGATATGCTTTCCTTAAGCATAATACTTGAAATTTTCTATTAAACAAAGCTGCGGTAGAGACCACCACTACAATTTTTTAGTGCAGGTCAAGACCGCAGCTCTTAATTAAACATCCATAATAACCGGCAAAATCATAGGCTTTCTTTTTGTTTTCGTAAATATAAAGCTTCCAAGCTCGTTCTTTAAATTTGTTTTAAGCGTAGCCCAGTCAACTATGTGTTTATCAACACATTCGTCTAAAACCTCAATAGCCTTATGTCTCATTTCATCCATAAGGTCCTCGCTTTCACGGACATACACAAAGCCTCTTGATATAATATCAGGACCTGCAACCACAGTTCCGCTTTCGTGTTCCATTGAAAGAACAACAACGATAAGACCGTCCTGTGCAAGATGCTTTCTGTCCCTTAAAACAATATTTCCTACATCTCCAACGCCAAGTCCGTCTATTAAAACCTTGCCTGACGGAACAGTTCCCGTAATTTTAGCATTCGTTTTTGAAACCTCTATGCTCTTTCCGTTTTCAAGCATAAAGACATTCTGAGGCTCCATTCCCATCATTAGAGCAAGCTCCTTGTGTCGGCTTAAGTGCTTATATTCACCGTGAACCGGTATAAAATATTTCGGTTTTGCAAGTGCCAGAATTATCTTAAGCTCTTCCTGACAGGCATGCCCTGAAACATGAACGTCCGCCAGAGATTCATAAATAACCTCTGCTCCGTGCTTCAAAAGCTCGTTTATAACATTTGAAATCGTCTTTTCATTTCCCGGAATAGGGCTTGCGGAAATAATTACAAGGTCATCGGCTTCAATATTGACCTTTTTATGTCCCGAATAAGCCATTCTCGACAGGGCAGACATAGGCTCCCCCTGACTTCCGGTAGTAACAATAACAATCTGTTCCTTTGAATATCTGTTTACTTCATCAATTGAAATAAGAGTATTCTCAGGTATTTTCATATACCCAAGCTCAATTGCGGCGGCAAGCACATTTTCCATACTTCTGCCCGAAACCGCAACCTTTCTGCCCACCTTAACGGCGGCATTGATAATCTGCTGTACTCTGTGAATATTTGAAGCAAAGGTAGCCACAAAAATTCGCTTTGTACAGTTTTCAAAAATACTGTCAAAGGTTGCTCCGACAGTCCTTTCGCTCATTGTATAGCCTTTTCTCTCGGCGTTTGTACTGTCCGACATTAAAACGAGAACGCCCTCTCTTCCAAGCTCTCCTATTCTTCCGAGGTCAATCATTTCGCCGTCAATCGGCGTAGTATCAATTTTAAAGTCCCCCGTATGCAAAACAACACCAGCCGGTGTATGAAGTGCAATAGCAACGGCATCCGCTATAGAGTGGTTGGAGCGGATAAATTCAACCTTAAAAGAACCGAGCTTAAAGCTTTCGCCGGCATTTACGACATTAAGCGAGGTGCTTTTTAAAATTCCGTGCTCCTCCAGCTTATTTTTCAGAATACCGAGTGTGAGCTTTGTACCATAAATCGGTATATTTATCTCCTTAAGAACATAGGGAATAGCTCCGATGTGGTCCTCATGACCGTGAGTAAGCACCATACCCTTTATCCTGTCGGCATTTTTAACAAGATAGGTTATATCCGGAATAACCATATCAACACCAAGCATATCGTCATCAGGAAAAGCAAGCCCGCAGTCTAAAATAATCATATCATTTCCGTACTCAAAGACTGTCAGGTTTTTTCCTATCTCAAGAAGTCCTCCAAGCGGTGTAATTTTCAGTTTTTTAGTTTTTTGCACAAAATATCCTCCGTTTCATAATATTTGAAGCCGATCTTTTATATAAATGACCGTAGTCCTATATAAAACAAAAAGATACACATATTATACAATAAAATATTAATTTAATCAAGACCTAATTTGCAAAATTTTACTGTTATAATATAAATATTAGCCATATATTAATTTATTTCCCTTTTTTTCAAATATATACAGAATATTTTATTTGGCTTGACAAAATATGTCGTATCATATAAAATGTTAGTGTCAGACTACAATATAAAAGGTTGTGTAAAATATGGTTAATATAGGAAATGACTGGGACAGGGTTTTGGACGGAGAGTTTGAAAAGGAATATTATTTAAAGCTAAGAAGCTTTTTGAAAAAAGAATACTCCACCACCACGGTATATCCGGATATGTATGACATATTTAATGCTCTTAAAACAACGGCATATTCCGATGTAAAGGTTGTTATTTTAGGTCAGGATCCCTACCACGAGCCTGAACAAGCACACGGACTCTGCTTTTCGGTTAAAAAAGGGGTTACCCCTCCACCGTCACTTAAAAATATCTACAAGGAAATCCACGAAGAGTTAGGTATTCCCGTACCATCCCACGGAGAGCTTACAAAATGGGCAAGGCAGGGCGTGCTTCTTCTCAATACGGTTCTCACCGTCCGCAGAGGTCAGGCAAACAGCCACAAAAACAAAGGCTGGGAAATTTTCACCGATACCGTAATAAAGAAAGTAAACGAAAGGGAAAAGCCTGTTGTATTCCTTTTATGGGGCGGAAACGCAAAACAGAAAACTGCTCTTATTACAAATCCCGTACACAAAATTTTTACCTCGGTTCACCCCAGCCCGCTTTCTGCCTACGGCGGATTTTTCGGCTGCGGTCATTTTAAGAAAACCAATGAATTTTTAGAAAGCATCGGCGAAGCACCGATTGACTGGAGTATAGATTAGCACTTATAAGTCATAATAATCAAAACACCTTCATATTTATATTACAAAATCAGGAGGTGTTTTTTTATGTCAAACAGAACAAACCAGAAAAGAGCTTCCGCTGTCCAAACCGAAAACACATCGGGCGGAATGCTCTGTATTTTAAAAGGCTTTGTATTCTCAGTAATACTTACACTAATAATAATTGCCCTGCTTTCGGTTATATGCACGGTGTTCTGCCCCACAGATGCTGCGGTTACAGCTTCTGCTGTAGTATCTGCCTTTGCCGGCACTTTATTTTCCGGAATTTATATATCAAAGCATATTCAAAAGAGCGGTCTTTTAAACGGTGCTCTTGCCGGTCTTTTATACGCACTTATAATTTTTTTAACAGGGGCACTTGCAGGCAGAGGAATGAAGCTTGATGTACAGACCGCCGTTTCTGTCTTAATTTCATTACTCGGCGGAGCAGTCGGCGGAGTTCTCGGAATTAATTCGGGCGGAAGAAAAAAACGATAATTTTTAGGAGTTAAATTAAATTTATGTTACAAATATGAATATTTTTAATAATACTCTTGACTATTTATAAAATTATGAGTATAATACTTATGGTTAATTTTGTCCAAAAGAATTTTTTGAATGAGGTTTGACCGATAAAATATAATTTGAAAATAATTAAATTTTTATACATTTTTTACCTATACGGTAGATAAGGGAGGAAACATAAGTGTCAAGAAGTATTATTAAACTTGCAGCTATTGTACTTGTTATAGGTCTGCTTTCTTTCGTTGCATTATACGGAATTGACTTTTCAAGTTCAGCAAGAATACCCGGTATTCTTGATCCTGATGGTGTTATTCAGGGACTTGACTTGAAGGGCGGTTCTGTTATAGTATATGAAGCACAGGTTGACAATCCTACCGAAGATCAGATGGATACGGTAGCAAGTATGCTCAGAACAAGACTGGACGGGCTTGGATATTCTGAGGCGACAGTTACAAGACAGGGTGCAAAAAAAGTAAGAATTGAAATTCCGTCAGTTTCAGATCCGACAAAAGCGGCTGAAACACTCGGCTCTGTTGCAGAGCTTAAATTCGTTGACTATCAGGGTAACGAAATTTTAAAAGGCTCGGATGTTAAAAATGCAGCAGCTGAATACGGTGCAACAAGCGAAATGGGTGCAAGCGGTCATTACGTAAGTCTTGAATTCACAGACGAGGGTGCAAAGAAATTTTCAGAGGCTACAGGAACAGCAGCTGCTCTTCCTGAAGGTCAGAACGTAATCGGTATTATGATGGACGAGGTAGTTATCTCAATGCCGAGAGTTCAGCAGAAAATTACTGATACAACCTGCGTAATCACAGGTGATTTCACAGCTGAAGAAGCAAAAGCTCTTGCTTCAAATATTAAATCAGGTCAGCTTCCGTTTTCACTCGCTCAGGCAGAGCTCAGAAGTATAAGTGCTACACTTGGCGATACTGCTCTTTCAACCTCAATGAAAGCAGGCATTATCGGTATTATTCTCGTAATGCTCTTCATGCTTTTGGTATACCGCCTGCCCGGTCTTATGGCAGATATTGCACTTGTTGCATATATCTCAATTGTTGGTATTTTACTTGCTAACTTCCATGTAAACCTTACACTTCCGGGTATTGCAGGTATCATACTTGCAGTAGGTATGGCAGTTGATGCTAACGTGGTTATATTTGAAAGAATAAAAGAAGAGCTTAAGCTCGGTAAAACAGTAAGAAGTGCTGTTGATGCCGGCTTTAACAGAGCACTCAGTGCTGTAATCGACTCTAACGTAACAACAATCATTTCCGCTGTAATCCTTATGTTCCTTGGTACAGGTACTATCAAGGGCTTTAGTG
>JAZQLM010000078.1:0-4766 GCA_045542655.1 Clostridia bacterium
CTTCAATATCATAAGGTATGCCCTTTTCTTTTGCACATTTAATAAGCTTCAAAGTACCCTCATACGAGGTATCAGGTCCTCTGAAAATTACTGCACCACACCCAAGCTCAAATGTCCCTGAAGCAACATCATCATTTTCAGACTTTCCAAAGGTTGCATCAACCGACACCGATACATCAGGATTAATTTCAAAAGCTGCCGTATATGCACCTATCAGACCGCACTCCTCACCCGATGTAAACACAGGGTATATATCATAATCAAGGTCTGCACCTGAGAGCTTTTCTAAGAAACAAATCACCGAAGCCATACCTGCCCTGTTATCAAGAGCTGCACCTGCAATTCTGCCGTTAATAAGCTTAACCGGCTCCTGATATAATACAATAAAATCCCCAACACTAACCAGTCCGGACACTTCATCAAACGTCATACCTACATCAATCAGCATATCTTTTAGATCAATCTTGTTTTCGTCCTTTTTATCTCTTAAGTGAGGCGGTTTTGCACCGATTACACCAAACAGCTTCTTTTTTCCGAGAACAAGAACCTCTGCCGACGGCAAAATCCTTTTATCAACTCCGCCCACGACCTCAAACTCAATAAAGCCGTTTTTATCAATATTTTTAACCATAAGTCCTATGCGGTCATAATGTGCTTCAACCATAAGCCTTTTTGCATTCTTCTTTCCGCACGGAATAAAGCCTATAATATTACCTGCTCTGTCAATTCGAGTTTCTTTACAATATTTTTTTAAAATATTTTCAGCATAGTCTAAAAAACCATCACAGCTTCCTGATACGCCTTCTTTAATAGTAAGCTCCTTAATTAATTCAAATATATCCATAACCTTTAAACCTCGTGTTTGCTTTCACCCTTTGTTATAAAACAAAAGACCGGCTTTCGCCGGCCTTTTGTTTATAGAAGTGTAAACCTCTATATAGGGAAATGAAAAAAGTTTGTTTGTTGTGATACTAATATCATACAACATTTCAAAAAATTTTTCAATAGTAATTTTTGTACATAATGTTAAGTGTTTAGCCGACTTTTTGTTAGGTATGTACAAAAAACAAAATTTATACCAAAACAACCTTGAGATATACTTTTTTGCCCTTTTTAATAACTATCTCACCTTTTTCAAAATCGGAAGCCTTAACCATATAAGCAATATCGCTGATTTTCTCACCGTCAGCACTTATACCACCCTGCTGTACAAGACGTCTTGCCTCACCCTTTGAAGGTGCAAGCTTAACGGCAACAAGCAAATCAAGTATTGACATTTCATCACCGAAGGCTGCTTTTTCAAGCTCAAAAGAAGGCATATTCTCAGAATTCTGTCCTGCAGAGAAAAGTGCAAGTGCTGCCTGCTGAGCTTTTTGTGCCTCATCCTCGCCGTGAACCATTTTTGTTACCTCAAATGCAAGCCTTGACTTAACCTCGTTAAGCTTACTGCCTTCATATTTTTCATATTCGGCAATTTCCTCCATAGGAACAAAGGTAACAAGCTTCAAAAGTCTTATAACATCCTTATCATCAACATTTCTCCAGTACTGATAAAAGTCATAAGGAGAAACCTTCTCCGGATCAAGCCACAAGGCACCCTTTTCGGTTTTCCCCATTTTCTTACCCTCTGAGGTTGTAAGAAGTGTAAAGGTCATACCATATGCCTGTTTACCGTCTTTACGTCTTATAAGCTCAATACCACCTATAATATTTGACCACTGATCGTCACCGCCAAATTCCATTACGCATCCGTATTCCTTATTAAGCTTGTAAAAATCGTAGCCCTGCATAAGCATATAGTTAAATTCAAGGAAGGAAAGTCCCTTTTCAAGTCTTGTCTTAAAGCATTCCGCAGTAAGCATTCTGTTTACCGAAAAATGAACCCCTACTTCTCTCAAAAATTCGATATAATTCTGATTAAGAAGCCAGTCCGCATTATTAACCATAAGAGCCTTACCGTCAGAGAAGTCTATAAACTTTGACATCTGCTCCTTAAATCTGTCAGCGTTATACTGAATTGTTTCCTGACTAATCATAGGACGCATATCAGCTTTTCCTGTGGGATCACCAACCATAGTTGTTCCTCCGCCGAGGAGAACAATCGGTCTGTGTCCGGCATTTTGCATATGCTTCATAACAACAAGCTGCATAAAATGTCCTATATGAAGACTGTCCGCTGTAGGATCAAAGCCAATATAAAATGTGATTTTTTCCTTTCCCAAAAGTTCTCTGATTTCTTCCTCGTGAGTAGTCTGTGCTATTAAGCCTCTCTCACTGAGTACATCAAATACATTTTTCATTTTTCTTATTCCTTTCCTTTTTTATAAGCAGAGCATCAATTTCTTAAATTAATGCTTTTTGTAACTCGTTAAAATACTTCTCAAAATTTTTAATTTGTTCTTCACTAATGTAATAATACAGCTTATCATTTTCAGATACAATATATCTTCCGTCTTCGGTTTTTAAGAAAGAAAACCTTGCTGTTTTGTAATCCCTGCCATAAATTTTAAGCCTTAGAATTTCTTCTCCCGAAGGTGCATCGCAAAGACTTGTAATTTTTAATTTCTTTACCTCATCCTTGAAGCCGTTAAAGGTTTCAGGTGCCACGGGCTTATCATCAATATAGAATTTTTCGCCCAAAGTCCTAATTACAAGCTTTTTACCCCCAACTACAGCCTCAGCCTTTGTAACATAGTCCGCATTATAAGTATAGAGCGATTTATCAATAAACTCAAAGCTTTCAGAATCGGTAAACTCTATCCAAGCCTTCATAATGGTATAAACATCATTTTTTCCGTCAAGTGCCGCATAAACAGTACCGCTTCCGGCATTATCACCTATAAAAAGCCTGAACGTTTTATTATCATAACGAAGAGTAAGCTCACCTCTTGACTCCTTATCAAGTCCATAAGGCTCAAAATCTCCGCAGTCCTCCTCTATAAATTTATCAACTCTTATGTTAGGTATATTGGAAAGGACTTTTGACTCAAAAACATCCTTATCAACATTTCTTACATAAGGTCTCTCCATCATATATGGCGAGCTTGTATCAAAATATTGTATTTCGGTTGAATTTTTTACTCTGACTACTATCTCGGACAAATTTTCCTGCTTGATGGAAGGCTTATAGCTATATGAAACAAATCTGTTTTCACCGCCCTCGGTCAGCGATTTAATATCACTGAGTCCACTGTCACGATAATAGTTCATATTTCTTTCTGCAACTGTATACCATATCGGTGAAACGGTATATATATGCCCTTTTTCTGTTTTCAAATAATAATTTTCATTACTATGGGCAAGCTCAAACAAAAAATCATCCTTAACCGTACTTACTATAACCCTTGAGTCAAATTCCGCATCAACTGTTTCTTTTTCAAGCTTTTTGCCGCTTATTCTCGATAAAGCATTGACATTTGAAATTATGGAATCTTCCACTAATTCTTTGCCTCTAAGCTCATCAATAACCCAGTTTTCTTCTTTGATTATTGAATATTTTCCGGTAGAATTTTCAACAGAAACCTTCTTAATATCCCCCGGAATACATTCATAAATCAATACACTTTCTGACGTTTTCCCAAAAAAACCGTTTTCCGAGGCATATTTAAACACAAAAACACAACAAACCGCTACAAGCAATATAGCTACCGCAGAAGCGATGTATACTACTGTTCGCTTTTTCATTTCATCTCCTCCTTTTCGGATTGAGGTTACTTTACTCTGAAAATAATTAATTATCACTATCAGCTTTCTTCACCTGAATACCAAGCTCATCAAGCTGTTTTTCATCAACAAAATCAGGAGCATTACTCATAAGCTCAGAAGCGTTCTGCACCTTCGGAAATGCAACAACATCACGAAGACTGTCCGCACCGCACATAATCATTGCAATTCTGTCAAGACCAAGTCCCATACCGCCGTGCGGAGCTGCACCGTATTTATAAGCCTCTACCAAGAAGCCAAATTTAGCCTCAATTTCTTCATCAGAAAGCCCAAGAGCACGGAACATCTTCTGCTGAAGCTCATAATCATTTATTCTTATCGAACCGCTCGAAAGCTCTGTTCCGTTAAGAACAAGGTCGTAAGCCTTTGCAATAACCTTTTCCGGATTTGTTTCAAGATACTGTATGCAATCATCCTCAGGCATTGTAAAAGGATGGTGCATTGCAACATAGCTGTCTGAATCCTCATCATATTCAAAGAACGGAAATTCCGTAATCCAGAGAAAGTTAAAGCCTTCTTTTATAATATCAAGCTGCTTTGCAACCTTAAGTCTTAAAGCACCAAGTGTAGGAAGTGTTACACGGTCTTTATCAGCAACAATAAGAACAACATCGCCTTTTTCCGCTCCGCATCTTTCAAGTATAGCATTAAGCTTGTCCTCTGACATAAACTTTGCAAAAGAACAGCTCGGTGCATCGTCTACCCATCTTACATATGCAAGTCCCTTTGCACCTATTCCCCTTACATAATCAGTGAGCTTGTCAATTTCCTTTCGGGTAAGAACTCCTGCCGCACCCTTTGCACAAATTGCTCTTACAGAGCCTTTATTTTCAATTGCAGAAGTGAATACTCCAAAGCCCGAATCCTTTACCAAATCTGAAAGATTAATAATCTCCATTTCAAAACGTGTATCAGGCTTATCTGAGCCGTAACGTTCCATAGCCTCATTATAGCTGAGTCGTGGCAGTGGTACTGGAATTTCCTTGTCGAGAACTTCCTTAAAGAGGTATGAGATAAATCCTTCAGTCATTGAGAGAATATCC
>JAZQLM010000079.1:0-2603 GCA_045542655.1 Clostridia bacterium
TTTTTCCGTCATTTTGAAAACACCATATATTTTTTTTACCGTGTGTTTTAACGTAGAGATGTTTCTATCTTCAAAATTTATAACCTTCTCCCAATCCCATTGGTCAACGTAGATTGAGTGAATATTATCCGTTTCTTCGTCACGGCGGATTGCATTCATATCTGTATAAAGACCTTCGCCGGAAGAAAAGGCATAATCCTTAAGTGCATATCTCTTCCATTTTGCAAGAGAGTGAACAATTTCAAGATTTCTGCCTGTCTCCTTAACATCAAAGCTTACAGGTCTTTCCACGCCGTTTAAATTGTCGTTAAGTCCTGTTTCGGGATCAACAAAAAGCGGTGCGGAAACACGTATTAAATGAAGCTCCCTTGCAAGGTTGGTCTCAAAATAATCCTTGGTCATCTTTATTGCAATCTGAGTGTCCTTAAGATTTAAAACAGATTTATAGTTTTCAGGTTTAATTAAACTCATATTCATAACCTTTCTTAAACTGACTTTAATACAATATTCATATAATACCACCTTTTTATGATTTTTTCAAGTGTTTTTTTGTTTTTTATTAATTCCTACTTGTAAAAAAATGAAAAATGTGATAAAATACTGTAGGTTATTTTCTCAAAATAGCTTTTTTTGTATGATTTATATACTGTTTCTAAATATGAAGTTTGAGGAGAAGAGATATTATGAACGACAACACAACAGAGATTTTTAAGAATGCACCTGTACCGAAAGCGGTACTCAGTAATATTATTCCATCTATAGTCAGTATGATTATGGTACTTGTGTACAATCTTGCAGATACGTTTTTTATTGGCCAGACAAATAATGCCTATATGGTAGCGGCGGTTTCGGTTGCGACGCCCGTATTCCTTTTCTTTATGGCAGTGGGTATGCTCTTTGGTATAGGCGGAACATCACTGATTTCCCGTATGCTTGGTGCAGGGGAGGAAAAAAGAGCGAAGAGTACATCGTCTTTTTGCTTCTGGAGCGGAGCAGTAGTTGGTATAGCCGCTATGGTGCTTATGATGGTTTTTGCAAAGCCGGTATGTCTTGCCGTAGGTGCAAGTGAGGATACTCTTTTTTATACACTTCAGTACCTTGTTATAGTTTCTTTTTCCATACCATTTCTTATTGTCAGTAACAGCTTCAGTAATATCATCCGTGCAGAGGGAAATGCTAAAATTGCTATGATGGGTATGATTATAGGAAATCTTATCAATATAGTATTGGATCCGGTTATGATTTTGTGGCTTGGATGGGATGTCGCAGGAGCGGCAATCGCAACGGTTCTCGGAAATATATTTTCCGCTGCCTATTACATAGCACATCTTGTTTCAAAAAAATCTATGCTTTCTATAAATCCAAAGGATTATAAGGCAGGCGGAGGAATTGCGGCAGGGGTTTTTGCAATCGGTATTCCTGCTTCCTTGAATAGTGTTTTAATGAGTACTTCTCATATATTGGTAAATAAGCTGATGCAGGCACACGGCGATATGGCACTTGCCGGACTTGGTGTTGCAATGAAGGTGAATATGATAGCTATTATGCTCCTTATCGGACTTGGTACAGGGGTTCAGCCTCTTCTTGGATATTGCTTCGGGGCAAAGGATAAAAAAAGGTATTTTGAGGTTCTTAAGTTCTCTCTTATGTGTGCATTTGTCCTGAGTATGGTTATGACCGCAATATGCTATCTGGGAGCAAAACCGCTTGTAAATGCTTTTTTAGAGGATGCGGAAGCTTTGAATTTCGGAATGTCGTTTTCGAGAATTTTGATTTACTCAGGTCCTGTTATCGGAATACTTTTTGTAATGATAAATGCAATCCAGTCAATCGGTGCGGCAGTTCCATCGCTTATTTTGTCACTCAGCAGACAGGGTATTTTGTATATCCCGATACTGTTTATATTTAACAGCTTTGAAACTGAAAAAATGCTTGCGTTTGCCCAGCCTGTAACGGACTATCTTGCTGCAACATTTTCGGTGATATTGTTTGTATCGGTATATAAGAAATATTTTAATAAGAAAAGCTTGTAGGATAGAAATAGGATATTTAAATTGATAAAAAGAAAAACCGTCACAAAAGTGACGGTAAAAATTTTTGTTATTTAAATTTTTGCAAACTCGTTTTAACGAGTTTAAACCTCAACTTCTTTCTTATTCACTATTACTTGTTAATTTCCAAAAATCCGTACACAACCGAAATCAGGGAATAGTGAAGAGTGAATAGGTAATAAGTAAAATCGACATCCCTCTGTCGAAGAATGTCGATTTTTGGTTGCGGGGACGGGATTTGAACCACGCGACCTTCGGGTTATGAGGTATCGAAGACTGTTTTTTACACTATTTTTCATTGTTTTGTGGCGTTGTTTAGTTGCTTTATTTATTCAGCTTTTCTATTATTTTATATTATCTATCAATACTCATTTTTATATTTGTGGTCAAAATTGTGGTCGCAATTTAGGTATAGTTATAATTGACAAATAGTAGTTATTTTGATATACTGTGTGTATTATAAATATATACTGGAGGTATACAAATGAGCAAATCTAAAAAGAATGAATGGTATTATAAATGGTGGATATGGGCAATAGTTATATTTTTATT
>JAZQLM010000080.1:0-2325 GCA_045542655.1 Clostridia bacterium
GTGCATCTTTATAATTTCCGTTTTTGATACAGGTAACAAGCTTCATAAAAAGACCTGTAAATAAGTGAATTATACCAAGCGAGAACGAGAATACCAGCATTTTCATCGGATCCTTTATCGGCTCAAACCAAAGCGGCTTGAACGTAATCTCTTTTCCGAAGTAAGTTCCCGACACTACCGTAACAACATCACCGAAAAAGCTGCCGAACATTGCCCCCCAGAATGCGGTCGATATTCCGCAGTATAAAAACATTTTCAAGGATTTTTTAAGTCCCTCGTCCATATTCTTAAATTTCCATAACGCAAAACCGCACGCTATTACCATTATAAGTCCGTATGCAAGGTCTGAAAGCATAAGTCCAAACAGTATATAATAAAAAATTGACATTATAAATGTCGGATCAAGCTCCCCTCTTGCCGGCATACTAAAGGTCTCAAGCACGCCCTCACAAGGGGCTGCAAATGCGTTATTCTTAAGAAGTACCGGAACATCCTCATCATCTGCAGGTTTTTCAAGCTCCACCGCAGCAGAATATTTTTTCGTAAATTCCGCTTCTATGTTTTTAGCTTCCTTCTCAGGAATATATCCCGAAATTATAAAAACTCTGCCTGTCTGGTTTATACTTCCCAAAACCCTGTACTTCTCAAGTCTCATCGTGTAGTAATCAATCATAAACTTAAAAGCATTTCTCATTCCGACAAGACTTTTAAGCTCTTTTTCCGCATCTTCACGGCTTTTTTCAATCTCAAAAATTCTCTTTTCCGTCTCCGAAATCACATCAAGCGGTATGCCCGAAATCGACATCGCAGGCTTTGAAAAGCCAATTTCACGAAGAAGTCTCTCAACCTCATCAGCCGACTGCCTCTCGCAGAAAACTACACAGCAGGTCTGATTTTCGTCGCTGTCAACAATCTCTGCATCAATCCAGAGACGTTCCTTGTCCTTTTCTTTGTTACAATCAATTATTTCCTTGTCAAAAGCCTCAAGAATTTCCGCCAGAGTCTTTTTTTCAGGGAAAGTACCGATGAATACCGCTGTCTTTTTCGTTCCCTTAAAATTAAAGGGGAGGTCAAGACCTTTCCACGGCAAAAGCATTTCACTTTGAAGCTCAAGCCTTACCTTTTCCGCTTTAAGCTCGTCAATTTTTTTAGAAAGTGCCGAGACTTTTTTTGCTTCCTGTGTAATGCTGTCTGTTTCACTTACAAACGCGTAATAATTCTCAAGCGAAAGCTCCTTTTTGCCCTTAAACGACTCAAAAGCCGATTTGTTCTCAGGACTTGCCGACTCAAGCACCGAAAGTGCCTGTTCAAAGAGCTGAATAGCCTTTGAAAAATTATTCACCGCCTGAGTGGTGTCAGTTCTTACAATTTTACTGTTTTCAAAAGTCTCGTCCTTAATATCCACCGCTCCACGGCGTTGAAGTGCCTCAAGTATCTTTTTACGGTCTTTTTTAAGTCCGTAAATGTTTAACCTGAGCATAGGTAATACAGCCATACTATCTCCTTCCTTCTAACTTAAGCAATTATTAAAATCAGATAAGCTCTTTTAAAATCTGCTCAGCCGAGGCTTCAAGCCGTGCCTTAACAGACTCTGACATCTTTTCAGCGGACAGACGTGCCTCATTTTCACACTTTTTCAAAATTTCAGCCGCCGTCTTTTCAGCCTTACCTAAAATTTCTTCCCTCTTTTTAAGTGCAGAGGCTTTTGCATTCTGTATTGCTTCTTTTGCACTTATCTCAGCGTTTTCCACAAGCTCTGCCGCCCTCTTCTTCGCCTCAAGCTCCGAATTTAAAGCCTCATCCTCTGCCGCAAGAATTTTGTTTACGGTTTCTAATGCCAAACTACGCATCTCCCTTTGGATAAATCCATATTCTATTAAACAATTTTACACAAATTTTACTTAATTGTCAATATTTTTTCAATAATTTTTGTTAATTTTGTTTGAATAATTTTTTAATAAATTATTACAAATTTTACCTCTTTACATTTTTACCCTTTTGCATAAAAAATATTACACCAAATTTAATTTTTACCGCTAAAAAATTAAACTTGATTTTATATGTTTTTGATATGAGGTGCTTAAAAAGGAATTTGCACTATTTTTACTTTTCAACTCTACCCCTTTGAATGGCACAAAATATGTATTTGGTGAAATTGTGGCTGTAAACCAGCTTGATGGCAGTGAAGTAGGCAGAAACAACTATACAGAAACTGTTCCTGTAAATGAAAAACTTTTGTTATTAGCAGGTGCTTCTACAGAAGAAACAACAGATGACGTAAAAGCTGACTACATCGTTCTTATGTCAGGTGCAGATAACGCAGAC
>JAZQLM010000081.1:0-1734 GCA_045542655.1 Clostridia bacterium
AGCTCGCTGTCCGACTCGCCTCCCGCCTTTAATATAGCGTCAAGTGCCGCTTTGTCTATAATTATGTCCGCAAGCTGTCCGTCACCGGTTTTAGCCAGTACACTCACAGCTTCCTCTGCCGCAGTCCTCATATTTTCGGGAAGCCTTAGAAAATCCTTTTCCTTTACAGCACTTTTTATTTCTTCAATATCTGCTGTACCGCCTTTTACAAATATCTCGTTACGCTCACCGCTGAACATTGATTTTACAGCAGCCTTCAGATTGTGAAAATCGTCCGCATATAAAAATACGTCAAACTCCGAAACGTCAGGTATAAGCTTTGAAATAAGCTCGGATGTTTTTTCTCTCTCCTCAGCCAAAAGCTGCTCTGCCCCCTTGTAATTGCCGTAACCGTTAAAACCTTTGTCTGCAAGAATAAGGGTAGCGTCCTTTTCGTCCTTTGCCGAAAGAACCTGTTCCAAATCCTTGAAGGTAAGGAGGCTTGCTTCCATTGCGTGTATCCTTGCTACCGCATAAGTATATTGCTCTGCCAAAAGCTATCCCTCCCTTTAATCAAACAAAAAGCTCTGTGCCATATCTGATACCGACTCTGAATATGCCTCAAAAAGCTCATTAAAGGTACAGTTTTCATTGGAATTTTTATATATGATAATACATCCCTTTTCCCCGTCCGAAAGATGATTTTTTGACACGGAAAGGTTTGACTTTTCGAGAAAATCTGCAAATTCACCCGTTATATTTTCAACATCTGCCTTTGAGAGCATAATCTCGCCCTTTTCATTACGCAGATTTTTACTTATAATTTTTTCAAGCACATCAAAGTAAGCCTTGCCCTCAAGACTTTCAAGCTTTTTCTTTGCAAGAGATATAACCTCTGCTATAAGTCTCTGTTTTTCAGCAAGAAATACCTTTTTTGTATTCAGCTCTCCGCTGCTTTTTGCTCTTTTTATTATCTCTGCCGCATCTGACTCAGCCTTTTCCATCTCAGTCTTTACAATTTTTTCAGCCTCTTTCTCAGCCTCTTTTTTCAGCAACGAAGCCTTTTCCTCGGCGTCCTTTAAGATACTATCAGCGGCTAAATCCGAATCCTTCTTTATTCCACTTAAAATATTTTCAAGTCCGGTCAACTCTTCACCTTCTTTATCATTTTATTATTTAGAACTTTAAATTCCGAATATAGCAAGAATTGAGATAAGAAGTGCAAGAATTGCGTATGTCTCAACCATTGCCGCAAAAATGATAGCCTTACCCATCTGTTCAGGACGTTTTGCAACAAGAGAAACGCCTGCGGAAGCCGCTCTTGCCTGACGGATAGCAGACCAGAGACCAACAAATGCCATAGGCAGACAAGCTGCAAAATATGCAAAACCCTCCATTAAGGTAAGCTCTGCCGGATTTCCGCCAAGAAGACCTGTCTGTGAAAGTACGATAAACGCAATCAGAAGACCGTAAATACCCTGTGTACCGGGGAGAAGCTGAAGAATAAGAACCTTACTGAACTTCTGCGGATCTTCTGTTACTACTCCTGCCGAAGCCTCACCAACCATACCTACACCGATTGCCGAACCGATACCTGCCATTAATGCAGCAAGTGCTGCTCCTGTCAATGCTAAAACTAATCCAATACTCATAACTTATACATCCTCTCTAATTTTAAAATATTTTGTATTTGCCTGAAAGGGCGAATATTTTTCTCCGCCGCCTTCATAAAACTTACCAAAGAATTCAACAAAC
>JAZQLM010000082.1:0-1875 GCA_045542655.1 Clostridia bacterium
ATAACGTCCTCCTCTGCCGCAACCTCAACGTGAACACTTGCAAATCTTCTGCCAGGACCGTAGTCGTGAACTATCAGGTCGTGAGTTCCGATTACATCGGGGTAAGACATAATTATCTTTTTAATATGCTCTGTAAAATCACGGTCGGGAGCATTACCGAGAAGTGTGCCGAGGCCTTCCTTTATAAGTCCTATGCTGCTCCATAGAATGAACAGGGCAACCAAAAGACCGCATATTCCGTCAATGTTTACTTTAAATATAAAGCTTACGGCAATTGAAAGGAGAACAGCCAAAGTGGTAACCACATCATTTGCCGAGTCCTTTGCAGAGGCAAGCAGAGTAGTTGAGTTAATTTTTTTGCCAATATGTTTGTTAAAAAGTGACATCCAAAGCTTAACCACAATGGATATTATAAGAATTATAACCGATAAAAGGCTGTACTCTGCTGTCTCAGATAATATAATTTTTTCTATACTTGTCTTTAAAAGCTCTATGCCGATAACGATAATAACAGCCGTGACGGTAAGTGCGGAGATATATTCGTATCTGCCGTGACCGTAAGGATGTTCCTCGTCTGCCGGTTTGCTTGCAAGCTTAAAGCCTAAAAAGCTGATTATGCTTGAAGCGGAATCGGACAGGTTGTTGAAAGCATCTGCTGTTATGGATATACTTTTTGCTATTGTGCCGGCAGTAAATTTGATAATAAAAAGAATGAGATTTAAAATTATACCAACCCAGCCGGCAAGCTTGCCGTATGAAGTGCGTACAGCAGAATTTTCTGTTTGCTCATAATTTTTTACAAAATGTTTTATTAAAAAAGAGGTCATAGTTTTATTCCTTATTTAATATATGTGCGGGACGATGCTAAAAAAGTCCCCTACAGATGTTCCGTCATTTTCGGCAGGAGCAAGCCCCTGCCCTACGATTGTAGGGGCGGATGCCCACATCCGCCCGCATTTATTTTAACATCCCCAACTATTTTAACACAACAAAAAATATATGTCAATCATTACGGCTGAACGCAGAATACAAGGCGGCGAGGCGGTTCCACGTCTTTCTGTCCACCATACCGCTTGATTCAAAGCCGAAAATATCCTGAAGCTGTTTAACCGCAAGCTCTGTATCATTGTCAAAGCTTCCTGTTGCGGCAACATTTAAAACGTTGGGGTAACGTGAAGCAAGCTTCTGAATGATTGCCTGCAAAATAAGTATTTCGTTATATTCGTCTCCCGGCTTCATTGCAACTATTTCAACAGGGAAAATATAAATGGGGTTAGGCGGCTGTTTATCCTCACGGACATTAGAGTGAGTGTCTCTTATTAAATTCCAGGTATCATAGTCAACCTCGCCTGTTACGGGGAGAGAATAGAGCATTTGAAATGCCTTTACCGCCTCCTCTGTTTCAGGACCGAAAATTCCGTCAGGTGTGACGGTGGGAATTTCTTCTATATACTTTGACAAAAACCTCAGGTAATGCTGAACTTCATATACGGCATTTTTTCTGTCGTCATCAGAGATTTTGAAATTATCCATATTTTAGTTATTTCCTTTCATAAAATTTATTATACATTAAGAACATAACCGGGGTACTGACCTGTGTTCCTCGGATTATCGGAAGCAAGACCTCTTGAAATCTGGGCAATACGTTCCCAAACAAAGGGGAATACAATTCCTCTGGGAGGAAGTCCGAATTCCCTCTCAAAGGCAAGAACGGCTTCTTGTGTTTCGTTTCCGAAGTAACCTGTAACCGGAACGGACGGTATATTCGGGTAGAAATCCGAGATAAGGTCAAGTCTCTGCTGAAGAAGCCTTACCGCATCGGATGAGCTTCCGAGACGGAGTGCTGTTCCGGGGAACGGAGAAAAAGGATCGCTT
>JAZQLM010000083.1:0-2232 GCA_045542655.1 Clostridia bacterium
GTGCCTGATGATGTCACAACGTGCGTAGTAAATGTAGAGTTATTACCCCCTCCATGCTCGGCATGAAGAACTAAAGCAAGGTCTAAAAGTCTTGCCTCCGTCTCAGTATATTTTTTATCGGGACGAAGCAACCTCAAAATATTTTCCGCTGTTGACAGACCCGATGACGGACGGTGAATATATAGGCTCTTTCCCTTTTCATAATGATTATATGCCTGATACGCATAAACGGCAAGCATAGGAAAATTTGAAATTAATTGAATACACTGTCTGAGAACATTCGGTATAGACGTATCATTTGAATTTTTGTCATAAGAAGAAAGTGTCAGAACACTTCTTGCAAGTGAATTCATTATATCGCTGTTCGGAGCCTTCATAATTACATCACGCACAAAATTTGCGGGAAGAGTCCTGTATGTTACAAGAAGATTTTTAAAATTACAAAGTTCATCGGCTTTTGGAAGCTTACCAAAGAGCAATAAATAAACGGTTTCTTCAAACCCAAACCTATTTTCAGAAACAAACCCTTCTGTCAAATCATTAATATTAATACCCCTGTAAAAAAGCTCACCCTCAATCGGGACAGAAGCCCCATCTACCATTTTGTATGAATTTATGGTGGAAATTTCAGTAAGGCCGGTCAAAACTCCCCTGCCATCCAAATCTCTGAGTCCTCTTTTTACCTGATGCACAGAATATAGGTCTGTATCAATGCTACTGTTAGTTCTGCATAAATCTGCAAGCTCATAAATTTCGGGTGTAACTGTTGAATAATTCAATTTAGACATTACCTTCATCTCCTTTTTGTTATACATCTTTATACATCAAAATTTTCATCAAACATAGAAATCTGATTTGGCTCTTTAGTATCTTCATCACGAAGAAAAGTTCCCTTTGCAGGTATGTTTTTCGTTCTGTAATGCTTAAGATTAACAATTCCGCTTTCCTCTGCAGGAACAATATCAACCACGACACTGCCTTTTTTTGGTGTCATTACTGCAACACCCTGAGTGTTTTTAGTAGATTTTACTGCAATACTTTCAGAATTAAACACCAGTACCTTATCAATAGAGCTTCTTGCAACAAATTCTCTGTCTTCACTTAAAAATATGATTTTAACAAGTGGTGATGCAAGAGAGTACGCATTGGAAAGCTTTTTTCTGTTGAGCTTGGTTTCATAGCTTTTAAGCTCAACCTTTGCAATCTTACCGTTTTCAAAGCAGAATAAAAGACTGCCAGAATAATTGTCGGTTATCACAAGACCAACAATACTCTCATTTTCCTTCATTGCAAAAATATTCGGCATATACTCACCGAGCTGGCTAGCCTTACAATCGGGAATATCATAAATCTTTGCTTTATATACTTCTCCCGATGATGAAAATGCTAGTAAATCGGATTTATTACCTGTCTCAATTTCCTGTATAATTTCATCACCCTCTTTAAGTCTTTGTTCTCCGCTGGAACGAAGCGAAACGAGTGATATTTTTTTCAGGTAGTTTTGCTTTGTCCGGAAAATTCTCGAACGGTAATCCTCGATAAAGTTTTCTTCTTCTATAGGTATTATGTCTTCCTCGTAAATAATTCCCGTTTTTCTTTCCGAACCAAATTTTTTACTAATATCCTTAAGCTCTTTTTCAATGATTTTTTCGATTTTTTTATTGTCTTCAAGGGTTTCTTTGAGTTCTTTAAGCTCCTTTTCAAGTGCCTCTATTTCAGAAATTCTTTTAACAATATAATCTTTATTTAGGTTTCTGAGCTTAATCTCAGCAACATATTCTGCCTGAATTTCATCAATTTTAAAACCATCCATAAGATTTGGAACAACCATAGAATCATCAGGCGTCTTACGAACAATTTTAATTGCCTTGTCTATATCAAGAAGTATAAGCTCAAGTCCTTTTAAAAGATGCAGCTTATCGGTTTTTTTATCTATATCATACTGAATTGCACGTTTGATACAGCTTTTTCTGAATCTTAACCATTCAGAGAGTATATCATTCACACCAAGCACCATAGGAGAGCCTTCAACTAAAATATTAAAGTTACAACCAAAGGAATCCTGAAGAGGTGTAAGCTTATAAAGCTTTTCCATTAGTTTCTCAGGTCTTGTACCCTTTTTTAAATCAATGGTAATTTTAAGACCGTTACGGTCAGACTCATCTCTTATGTCAGAGATTTCTTTAAGCTTAGAACCCTTGATAAGCTCAATAATTTTTTCAATAACAGCTT
>JAZQLM010000084.1:0-2721 GCA_045542655.1 Clostridia bacterium
AAGCTCTTCGTTAAGGGTAAGAGTAGGAAGATAAGCCGCCATAGTTGTCATACCGGTTAGCTGATAAACACCCCAGTTACCGGGTTCATAAGGCCCGTCTATCTGTGCACGGCATTCCATATACATATATTTTAAAGTTGCCGAGAAAATTTCTGCCGACATATATTTACTGTTTATCATTTCGTACATTGCTTCGCAAATATTTTTGTCACGGCAATGTCCGTCAAGAGTTTTATCGTATCTTGGCTCTTTACCTCTCTGGTTGAGGTATCCTATCCACTGATTGAAAAATGCAAGAGCCTGGCGTTCATCCTGATCATAATGATAAAGCTGTGAAAAAACAGTAGCCCACGCAAAACGAAGAAGTTCTTCGGGATAACGGTAAGCAAAAACATTGTAAATACCGTCTCTTACAGGAGCAACACCGCCGTCAAAGCGGTAGCTGTCCATTCCGTAGTTGGAGAAGGTTCCGTGCTCAAGAGTTGAACCCTCCTGCCCTTCATAATAGGTTACTTCGTCTTCGTTCCAGGTATTGTTGGAATATTCTATTACCAAAAGCTCGCCGCTGCCCAGTCCGCTGGCATTTCTGCCGTAAAGCTTAAGGTAAGCAGAATCAACTGCTGTTGCGGCATCAAGCTCGGTAAAGTCAAATTTTATAAGACCTCTTTTTGTATTACTGTCTGCCAGACGTTCAAGACCAATGGAAGAAATGCTTTCCTCCGCAAGTATTTCCGGCTCGTGACCGTAATTTTTGTCGTAATTTGCCTGCGGTGAAATATAGGAGTCATCGGTTGCAACAAATTTCTGAACAACACCCTTTGACCTTACCTCTACCACCGGAGGATGACCCGAACCCGCATCGAGACTTTCTATCGAAATACAGGTTCCGTCTTTTTTAAGACCGAAAAGCTCCACAGAATAAACCGGAGACGGCTGTGCAAGAATAGAGCTCATTCTGTCGGTAATGTTTATTTCTACATATCCATCCTCATTACCCATAACGGGAATACCCAGCACTGCCGGTACCATAGCCGAGTTTAGCTGAAAGTTATTCTTTATAGCGTAAGCCTGATAAATAAGGTTTGCATTGGGGCTTACATTGTTGTAAACCGGCTGAAATGTGTCGTACAAATCACGGTAGAACTCCAGAAGCTCATATTTTGCAGTTTCGTAGTCGCTCTTTTTAGCCGCTTCCTGAACTGCGGCAAGCCCGGGATATTCCACATAATCCAGCAAACCGGGCTTAACCCATTCGCCTGCAACGGTATCGAACTGACCGTAAAATTCTTCATCAGAATAAATAGTCTGACCGTCATCTACAAAGGCAAGTACACGTTGTTCATTGGCTAAATCCAGCTCATCCCAGCCTTCATATTCATCAGCATAAGCACTAAGAGGCAATAAAGCTCCTGCCGATACAGATACGGTAAAAGCGGCAACTGCTGCGGTTAATTTATGAAATATCTTCATTTTCTGCCTCCTGACCATCTTCGTTCTGTACGTTTTCTTCTGTTTCGGCAATCTCTTTTTTACTTTCTTCAATTACATTTAAAAGCTTATACATAACCTGTGCCGCTTCCGCACGGTTTGCGGCAGCATCGGGGTTAAATCTTAAGTTCTCATCTCCGTTTAAAATTCCAAGAGCACTAAGCTTATTTACAGCCGAAACTGCATAGCCGGCTATATTACTGCTATCTGCAAATTCTTTGGAAGAATTTTCTGTAGCGATATCTATTCCGGATTTTTCAAGAATTCGTGCAATCATAACAGCCATATCCTGACGTGTTATGTTCATACCTATACCGAAGCTGTCGTTTGTCATACCCATTATAAGTCCGCTTTCAAAAGCTTCTGATATATATTTCTGATACCATTCTCCCGAAACGCAATCCGAAAATGGAAGCTCGGAAGCTGAATCCTCAACCTCTCCGTTTACTGTAACAAGCAGCATTTTTACAAATTCTTCACGGGCAACTGAGCGTAAAGGCTCGTATTTGTTATCTCCGCTTCCTGATACAATGCCAAGCTTTTTAAGTTCTGCAATGCTTTCCTTTGCCCAGGAAACCGAATCAAGGTCTGAAAAAGCATCTGTGTTATTATTTACTGTGGGAATAACAGATTCCACCGATGGCGTGGTAACAGGAATAGCTACACTGCCACCGCCGGAGGATTTTCCACCTCCGCCACCGCCTCCGCCGCCGGAACCTGAACCGCCTCCGCCAACGGGAAGAAATCCAACTGCCTGACCTTCCACAACGTGGCGGAATGATTTTGTTGCCGAAGCATCATTTTTGGTTACGGTTGCAACAAGAGTTACTACCGTATCTCTCAAAGGCTTTGTAACAATTTTTCCATCATTGCCAAGAATATTCGGATGGCTTGATTCCCAGGTTATGGAGGAACCGAAAATTCCGGTTACGGGAAGAACTATATCAGTTGTTATTTCGTAATTTGCATTGTAGGAAATTCTTTCAGCATCCGCAGCAGCAATTTCGCTGTCGGAAGCATCAAAGCGTGCTTCAAATTCTGCCAGCTTAACAGATGCTCTTGTCGCTTTATCGGTTATATTAACACGAACATAACGAGCAATTTCAGGAGTGAATGCAAATGTTGTAAGCTCTCCTATAGTTTCTCCTTCATATACTGTTTTCCAGTTTGTTTTATCAGAAGAAACCTGAACATTAAATCCCTCTATTGCATATACACCATCGGTTGCAACTT
>JAZQLM010000085.1:0-2118 GCA_045542655.1 Clostridia bacterium
TTTTATGCACAATATATGTTTAATGCGATAGCTCCCATTTTGTATGTTTTAAAACTTAAATTGGCTGACCGTTTTTGTCAAAGAGTGGTAGCGGTTCAAGATAGATAATATCGTCTCTTTTTATTGCATCACCCTCGGCGAGAACGGCTGCCTTACCTACGATATTTCCGCCTGCCATCGAAACAAGAGCCTCAAGTGCTGCAAGGGATTCTCCTGTACTTATAACGTCATCAACAATTAAAACCTTTTTGCCTTTCATAGCATCAGCTTCTTTTCTGCCGATACAAAGAGTCTGAATGTTGGCGGTTGTTATAGAGTCAACGTTTGTACTTATTATATCTGTCATATAAAGCTTCGGAGCTTTTCTTGCAACGATATAATCGTTTTGTTTTGCCTGACGTGCCATTTCGTAAAGCAGAGGTATACCCTTACATTCGGCAGTAATCATAATATCAAATTCGGGAACTTTTTTTAAAAGAGCTTCGGCACTTTTTTCCGTAATCTCCACATCACCGAACATTATAAATGCGGCAATATAAAGCTCGTCGTTTATTTTGCAAAGGGGGAGACTTCTTTCTACCCCTGCTATATTCATTTTGTAATCCATAGAACAAGACCACCTTTTTTAAAATTATCAACACTTATATTATACATAATTTTTCAAATTTTTCAAGTGGTTTTATGAATTTTTAAGCTCCCCTTAATTCATAAGCTTTAAAACCCTGCTAATAATTACTGCAGCTTCTGCTCGTGTGGCGTTAGTCACAGGTTTAAAGGTTTTATCCTCATAGCCGTTTATAATATTTTTTTCAGTAAGTGCTTTTACTGCTTTTTTTGCATATGGCTTTATATCATCGGAATCTGAAAAGGCTAAATCTTCGTTTTCCGGCTCACTAAGAATATTTTCCTTTAACAGTATACGGTAAATAATTACTGCCATATCCTGTCTGGTTATGTTGTTTTCAGGGGCAAATTCTGTATCACTTATCCCCTGAATAAAGCCAAGCTCCTTTAAAATTCCTATGTCGTTATAGTAATATTTATCTTTTGAAACATCTGAAAAGTTTTCCTGAAATTCTGTTTTTTTACCAAGAATACGGGAAATCATAACAGCAAACTGACCTCGTGTAACCTTGTTTTGCACACCAAAGCTTCCGTCACCCATACCGCTTAAAATACTTTTATCATAAAGTTCTATTATATCATCCTTTGCCCACGGTGTTAAATGGAGGTCGAAAAATGGCTCTTTTTTACTTGTATTTGCTTTTGTAACAGCAGAGACAAATTCATCCGAGCCGGTTATACTTGACAGCCTGTATAGTGAGTAGCCTGAAACATTTTTTACAGTATTGATGAGAGAAATCTGATTTGAAATTTCATCAATTCCGCTCTGACCGTACCAGACGCTTTGTGTATCGGTGGTTTCTGCTGCTTTGTATGCCGCCTGTCCGATACAGAGTTTTACATTACTGCCTTCTTGTATATCTGCCCACCAGTTTACAAGTGTCTTAAAATCTGCACCTGCATAGCCGATATTCCAGTATATTTGTGGAATTATATAGTCAATCATATTATCTACCACCCATTTTCGTGTATCGGCAAAGGAAGTAAAGTATGCCTCTTTTCCACCTGTGTCACTGCCACCCTCAAGATTATGTGAGTTAGCCCATATACCCTGCGGACTAACACCGAAGAGGACGTTTGGATTTTCTTTTTTTACAGCGGCATTAAGCTTTGTAATAAGTGAGTCAATATTGCTTCTACGCCAGTCTGCTTTATTCTTAAATTGGCTTCCGTATTCAGAATATGACCAGTCATCGGGAAAATCGTCTCCGGGATAAAAATAATCGTCTATCTGTATGCCGTCAACATCATAATTTTTTACTATCTCTGCCGCACCCTTTGCTACGAAATCGTTTACCTCGGGCAGACCGGGGTTTAAATAAAGCTTTCCGTCATATTCTATAACCATATCGGGATATTTCTTTGCAATGGAAAATTGGCTGAGACTGTCTTTTTCTGCGGCACTTGCGGTTACTCTGTAAGGATTTATCCATGCGTGAATTTTAATGCCGCTTTTGTGACAGCACTCGGTGATGTATTCAAGCGGATCAAAGC
>JAZQLM010000086.1:0-11135 GCA_045542655.1 Clostridia bacterium
TTTGGTTCTGCGGCAAAATTTGTTGCAAATTCTATGAAACAGCTTGCACTTGATACAGGCGTATACAAAATGAAGTCAGCTTTGGTAGTTGAAATAATGGGACGTAACGTAGGCTGGCTTACGGCGGCTGCGGCACTTGCAAATGCCGGAGGAAATATATATACGGATATAATTGCAGTTCCTGAAAAGCCTTTTGATACTGCTGAATTTATAAAGAGGGTTGAAAAAACCGCAAACGAAAAGGGAACGGTTATGATAGCTCTTTCAGAGGGGATAAAGGATAAAAACGGGGCATATGTCGGGGAAGCGCTTGCAAAGAGAACAAAGGCAGACGACAGCTTCAGCCATGCTGTCCTTGGCGGTGTTGGAAGAATTGTTGAAAATTTGATTTCTGAAGAGCTTGGAATAAAGACAAGAACAATTGAGCTTAGCACTCTGCAAAGATGTTTTTCTGCTCTTGCTTCAAAAACAGATATAGAAGAGTCCGTTTTGGTTGGCGAGAAAGCCTTTGAAATGGCAAGAGACGGAAAAACGGGTGTTATGGCAGGCTTTAAGAGAATAAGCAGTATGCCGTATAAAATAGAAATCGAAGCATTTAATGCAAAAGAGGTTGCAAATTTTGAAAAGAAGATACCTTCAGATATGCTGTCTGAGGACGGCTTCTCCGTTACGGATAAGTTTTATGAATACGCCGCTCCGCTGATTGAGGGCGAGCTTCCGCTTATATACGAAAACGGACTTATAAAATTTGCAAAATAGATTTTTATCAGAGAATTAAGTTAAAATAAGCATTTTTTCGGGATATGTCCTTTGGATATGTCCCGATTGCTTTTTTTGTTTCGGTATTCAAGGCTTTTACCATAACGGGAGGCAATACCTGTTTTATTTTTTTGTTAAATGAAAGAAGATAATTTAAGAGTAAATTCTTTGAATAGGAGCTTGTTGCCATAATTTCATAAAGCTCGATACAGGAGCTAAATTCCTTATACATAATATAGCCCGATTTGTCAGGAAGAATTTTCAAATACCCACCCGTATTATTAATAAGGTCAGATGTAATTAAAGACATATCCCTTTCGGAGCGGTCTAAATAAAGCTTTTTACATCCGCAAACATTTGAGTATATGCCGAGTGCGGCTTTGGAAATGTTGGAAGTATCTGAGAATGATATATTTTCGACCGTATTGCGGCACGGTTTGAATATAAGAGTTTTTTTCTTTAGAATATATGAAAAACCAAGCCTTTCATAAAAGCCTGAGATTGCAGGGATTAAAAAGGCGAGGTCTTTGCCACTTTTTCTGATATTTTCAAGTGCGGCTGAAATGACAGCGGATGCACAGCCGAGTCCACGAAATTCCGGCAGGGTTGCAACTGCGGATATATATACAGCATTTAAAGTTTTTCCCGAAAGTGTAAGAGTATAGGGGATAAGGTGCAAACTGGAGGCGATTTTCCCGTCCTTTTCGCATATCATAACATTTTTTGGTGTATAATTATTTTCAAAGTTCCAGTCCACAAACTGTTTGCTGTCTGAAAAGGTATCGAGCCACATCTTTTTTAGGGCTTCGGTGTCGCCGTCCGTGGCAAATCTTATATTCATAGATAACAACTCCTGTAAAGCTTAAATTCCGATAAAACCGCCGTCTGCGGTTAAAACCTGTCCCGTTATATAAGAGGAAGAGTCGGACGCAAGGA
Organism: Clostridia bacterium; assembly: GCA_045542655.1. Lineage (GTDB taxonomy): Bacteria > Bacillota > Clostridia > Monoglobales > Monoglobaceae > RGIG8709. The sequence continues at coordinate 1,696 of JAZQLM010000086.1, forward strand.
AATATATTGAAGAGGCAATTTCTGACGGTTTTCCCCATCTTCCAAGCGGAATTTCCTCTTTAATCGTATTCTTTTCTTCCTCAGAAAGAAAGTCATTCATTTTTGTGTCAATTACTCCGGGAGCGATGGCGTTTACCCTTATGAATGAGGGGGCAAGCTCTTTTGAAAGAGCCTTTGTAAAGCCTATCAATGCCGCTTTTGAAGAGGAATAAACCACTTCACAGGAGGCTCCTGTTATTCCCCAGATTGAAGATACATTTACTATTGAACCGTTTTTTTCGTGAATCATATACGGAAGAACTGACTGAGCTGTGTTAAATGCTCCGAAGAGGTTTGTATCAAACACATTGTTCCATTCTTCGTTTGTTGTATCCGTAAAAAGAGCGGAGGCGGGAGCAATCCCTGCATTGTTGATAAGAGAGTCAATTTTGCCGTAGGTTTTAACTGTAAATTCCGCCAGAGAGTCGGTTTCTTCCTTTTTTGTTACATCGGCTTTGAAAACCGAGGCACAGCAAAGAGGGGATATTTCGGCTAAGAGGTCCTTTGCCGCTTTTTCGGAGCGGTTATAGTTTATAACTACGTTCCAGCCGTTTTCTGCAAAAAAACGAGCAGTTTCCTTTCCGATACCCTGAGAAGCACCTGTTATTATAACTGTTTTGTTATTGTTCATTTATATCACCAAGCTGTTTCTTTAAATTATTTATAAATTCTTTGAGCATTTTTTCCATATCTGTATTGTATTTGTTTTTTAAGGTTTTGTCAACAGCTTTTTCAAGGCTTGTCTCAACCGTAATAATAAAATTTTCAAAGCTGTATATGACTGAGCTTATATATTTTTCGAGTCCATCAAAGGTGTTTTTCTGAGAAATTTCCCTGATAATTGCGGTTATGCTTAAATGCCAGAAATCCTCAAAGCTTGTGCGTACAAATCTTCTTTCGGAATTTTTTACACCAAGTACGGATATAAGAGGACTTAAAATTTTTTCCTGGGCCTTTTTCCACAGCCTGTCTGCCTCATAGTCAATCTTAAATCTGCGAAGCTCACGCTCCTCACGAATTTCACGTCCCTCTTTTTTCAGGGCTTTTAATGCCTTTTTTGCTACCTTTGATTTTGTCGCAGCTTTTGTCTTTTTTTTGCTTACTTTTTTATGAATAAGGAAGTCAAGAGTGAGTGATTCACTGTCAGCAAAGTCAACCTTAATTTTTACACGGTCTCCGACAGTATATTTGTTTTTAGTCATTATTCCTTCAAGGGATAGCTTGTTATCCGATATAATATATGTGTCATCCTCAAGGGTGCGTGCAGGAACAAAACCCTCTACAGTGTTTTCAAGCTCCACAAAAAATCCGTTTGCGGTAACGTGGGATATATTGCCTGTAAAAATTTCGCCCGTTTTGTCTTCCATAAACTCTATTTTCTTGATTTTCTCCCAGTCGTTTTCTGCATCCTGTGCGTTTATCTCGGCAGAGGTGGAGGAAATGGCGGCACATACCGTCATATTAAGGTAGTAGGGAAGATTATCCGAATTTATTCTTTTGTGAATTGAATCCTTTAGAATACGGTGAGTTATAAGGTCGGGATAACGTCTTATCGGAGAAGTGAAATGACAGTAGTATTCAGCGGCAAGACCGAAATGACCGAGGTTTGACTCTGAATATTTTGCCTTTGACATTGACCTTAAAAGTATATAATTTATAATGCTTTCATTTTCAAGTCCCTTTACCTCATCAAGTATTTTCTGATAATCCGCAGGAGCCTTTCCATCTGCAAGAGGAAATTTCACACCTAAAATGGGTAGTACGCTGCGGAGTCTTTCAACTTTTTCGTAAGAAGGCTCTTCGTGAACACGAAAGACGCAGGGAAGCTTATTCGTCTCAAAATGCTTTGCGACAGTTTCGTTTGCGGCAAGCATAAATTCTTCTATTACGGAATTGGATGACAGTATAGGATAACGTTCAACAGAAACAGGTATTCCGTCTTTTGAAAGCTCAATTTTTGCTTCACTTGTGACAAATTCTATTGCACCACGCATAATGCGTTTTTTATTGAGTATTTTTGAAAGCTTCAGCATTTTTAAAAGTACAGGTACAATTTCACTATACTTTTCACGAAGCTCCTTATCTCCCTCGAATATGCTGTTTACATTTTTATATGTCATACGGTACTTTGATTGAATATAGCTTTCGTATATCTTGTAATCAACAATTTTTCCCTTTGGTGTTATTTCCATAAACACGGAAAGGGTAAGCCTTACCACATTTGGATTAAGACTGCAAAGACCATTTGAAAGCTCAAAGGGGAGCATAGGTATAACGGTATCAATAAGATATACGCTTGTCCCTCTTGTGTATGCCGCTGTGTCAATCGGAGATTTTTCCGTTACATAGTGGCTTACATCGGCAATATGCACACCGAGAAGAAAGTTGCCGTTTTCTAAGGTTTCAAGACTTACGGCATCATCAAAATCCTTTGCATCATCACCGTCGATTGTAAAAATCAAAGAATCGGTTAAATCAAGTCTTCCTTTTAAGTCCCTTTCAGAAACCTCGGTTGGCATATTCTGAGCAGCTATTGCCGCCGCCGGAGGAAACTGTGGAGTTATATGATAGTAATTTAGTATATCACCTAATGTAATCATTGAAAATCCTTTCTGAAATTCATTAATTATTTATTATATCTTATTATATACAAAACCGCCCCAAATATTTGGAGCGGCCTTGTATATAATAAGTTTAAATTCAAATTTTATTCAGCAGCAGCTTCTGTGTTTGCTTCTGTTTCAGCTTCGGTAGCTGCTTCTGCTTCCTGCTGTTTCATCTGTTCAGCTGTCATAATAACGTTTCCGTCTTTATCAACAAGATTTCCTGCTTCATCGAGAGAAACCTCCTGAGCAGCCTGATTAGCGTCGCCTGCAGGTGCTTCGGCATTCTGAGTTGCCTCAACAGATGCTTTGTGTCCGGTTACAGATACTATAGCAAGTGTAACAGAAGATATGATGAACAAAGCGGCAAATACAGATGTAAATTTCTTAAGAATTGCATCAATTGTTCTGCCCTTGTTTTTACCGAAAAATGTTTCAGCACCACCGGCAATTGAACCCGAGAGTCCCTGCTGCTTACCGTGCTGCATCAAAACCACCACTATCAATATAAGTGCTATAATAACATGAATTACAACTAAAGCGTTTTGCATATTTTATTCCTCCTCATTTGCACATTAACGATAGGATTATATCATAAAATTTTAAATAATTCAAGTACTTTTTTTAATTTTTAGAATTTTATGCCATAATTATTTTTTATTTGAAGTAAGAAAAACGTTTCAGACTATTGTTTATATAAAATTTTTAGTTGATTTTTTTGTAAGGAATATGTTTAAATGGGTACAACCTTTATTCTTTCCCGGTATTCTTTCGGTGTAACACTTAAAACATTCATAAAGTTTCTGTTAAAGCTGCGTATGGATTTATAACCGCTTTCCAAAGCACATTGCAAAATGGAATAGCTTGTGTTATTAAGAAGATAGCATGCATTGTTTATCCGATAACGGTTGACGTATGTATTAAAGGAAATTCCGGTTGTTTTCTTGAAACAACGGGAAAGATAAGAGTAACTGTAGCCCGTTTTTTTTGTAAGGTCACTAAGTTCACAGTCATCATTATAGTTTTCTTCCACAAATTTAAAAATATTTTGCAGGAGGCTTTCGTCATAGGAAAGTCTTTTTGTATATTCTGCGTTTTTATCAAATTCAGCACAGATGGAATAAAGAATTCCCTTTTTTTCAAAGGTTGAGGATTCTTGTAAAAGATTGTCCAATGCGTCAATCAAGTATTTGTCAAGCAGAGCGGTGTTGCAAACAGGTTTTTTATTTTTAAATTTAGACGTGTATGCTTTAACAAGCTCAGGTGAAAATATGCAAAGCATATGCTCACTGTTTTCGCTTGTTATAGAGTGCAATTGGTGCGGAAAAACAAGAACGGAGTCACCTTCTTTTAAAGAATACCGTCGGTCATCGATGTTTATTTGCATTTCGCCTGATGTAACAGTAATAAATTCAAATGACTGATGAAGATGTGTTGGATAATTAAAGTTTTTTCCGTATTCCTTGCAGAAATATTCAGATATACCAAAATGTTGAAACTGATAAAACATAAAACCACCTAAAGGACAAATTTTGTCTATTCATTATATGCTTTTTTGCGAGAAATGTCAAGTAAGTTGTGTTAGTATTTACATAGAAGGAGGAAAGGGGTATGAACTATTACATTGGTGCAGACCTTGGCACATCGGGATTAAAGCTTTTGCTTGTTGATGCTGAGGGTGTAATTCTTAATTCTGTCACAAAATCATATGAGGTATATTATCCAAACCCAGGTTGGAGTGAGCAAAATCCGGAGGATTGGTGGACGGCATTTGTCGGTGGTGTGGGCGAGCTTTTAGATGCCTTCGATTCAAAAAGTGTAAAAGGTCTCTCTGTTGCCGGACAAATGCATGGTCTTGTAATATTGGACGAAAACGATAATGTAATACGTCCTGCCATCCTCTGGAATGACGGACGTACTGATAAGGAAACGGAATATTTAAATACTGTTGTCGGCAAACAAAAATTGTCTGATTATACTGCGAATATTGCATTTGCAGGGTTTACTGCTCCTAAAATTCTGTGGCTAAAAAATAATGAAAAAGAGAATTTCTACAAAATTTCAAAGATAATGCTTCCTAAGGACTATATTGCTTATCGCCTTACAGGGATACATTCAACTGACTATTCGGATGCATCAGGTATGCTTTTGCTTGATGTGAAAAATAAATGCTGGTCAGGAGAAATGCTCGAAATTTGCGGTGTGAAAGAAAATCAACTTCCAAAGCTTTATGAAAGCTTTGAATGTACCGGAACGGTTCTTCCCGATATAGCAAAGCATCTTGGAATTTCCGCAGATGTAAAGGTTGTGGCAGGAGCAGGAGACAATGCGGGTGCGGCGATAGGTACAGGAACAGTAGGCAAAGGTAAATGTAATATTTCCCTTGGTACATCAGGCACGATTTTTATTTCCTCAGAAAAATTCGGAGTTGATAAAAACAATGCACTTCATTCATTCTGTCACTCAGACGGTGGTTATCATCTTATGGGATGTATTCTTTCTGCGGCATCGTGCAATAAATGGTTTTATGAAGAAATTCTCAAAACTGATGATTACAGCGGTGAACAGGCGGGGGTAAAAGAAGATGTTCTTGGCACAAACCATATATTCTTTTTGCCATATTTAATGGGAGAAAGAAGTCCCATTAATGATACAGACGCAAGAGGCTTGTTTATTGGTATGAGGCCCGATACAACGCGTCAGGATATGGTTCAGGCGGTTTTAGAGGGTGTTGCATTTGCCTTTCGTGATAACCTTGAAATTGCAAAAAATCTTGGCATTGATGTAAAAATAAGTACAATTTGCGGCGGTGGAGCAAAGTCAAAGCTTTGGCAAAAAATTATTGCCAATATTCTGAATATTGAGCTTGAAGTTCCTGCTGTTGAAGAAGGTCCGGGACTCGGTGCGGCAATGCTTTCGATGGTTGCCTGCGGAGAATATAAGAGTGTTTTTGAATGTGCTGAAAAGTTGGTTGTAAAGAAGGAGAAAATTCTGCCTGATGCTGAAATTGTAAAGCGGTATGAAGAAGCTTATCAAAAATACAAGAAAATATATCCGGCAGTTAAACAATTATATAAAGAGCTTATATAGGAGGTAAATAAAATGAGTGAAATTTTTTCAAATATTCCCAAAATCAAGTACGAGGGAAAGGATAGCAAAAATCCCTTAGCGTTCAAGTTTTATGATGCAGAAAGAATAATAATGGGAAAACCAATGAAAGAGCATTTGCCCTTTGCAATGGCTTGGTGGCACAACCTTTGTGCGGCAGGTACAGATATGTTTGGCAGAGATACGGCGGACAAAGCCTTTGGTGCAGAAAAAGGAACAATGGAGCATGCAAAAGCAAAGGTTGACGCAGGCTTTGAATTTATGCAGAAGCTTGGAATTGAATATTTCTGCTTCCACGATGTTGACCTTGTTCCCGAAGCAGATGATATAAAAGAGACTAACAAAAGACTTGATGAAATTACTGATTACATACTTAAAAAAATGAAAGGCACAAATATAAAATGCCTTTGGGGAACTGCAAATATGTTTTCAAACCCACGTTTTATGAATGGTGCAGGAAGCACAAATTCTGCTGAGGTTTTCTGTTTTGCAGCAGCACAGGTTAAAAAAGCTTTAGACCTTACAGTGAAACTTGGTGGCAAAGGCTATGTATTCTGGGGCGGCAGAGAGGGCTATGAAACACTTTTAAACACGGATGTAAAATTTGAACAGGAAAATATTGCACGTCTTATGAAAATGGCGGTTGAATACGGTCGCTCAATTGGTTTTGAGGGAGATTTTTATATTGAACCAAAACCGAAGGAACCAATGAAGCATCAGTATGATTTTGATGCTGCAACAGCAATTGGTTTTTTAAGACAGTACGGTCTTGACAAGGATTTTAAAATGAATATTGAAGCAAACCACGCAACACTTGCAGGTCATACCTTCCAGCACGAGCTGAGAATTTCTGCAATTAACGGAATGCTCGGCTCAATTGACGCAAATCAAGGGGATATGCTTCTTGGCTGGGATACGGATGAATTTCCGTCAGATGTATACAGTGCAACTCTTTGCATGTATGAGGTGTTAAAGGCAGGAGGACTTACAGGCGGATTTAACTTTGACTCAAAGAACCGTCGTCCAAGTAACACACCCGAGGATATGTTCCACGCATTTATACTTGGCATGGACACATTTGCACTTGGACTTATCAAGGCTGCAAAAATAATTGAAGATGGAAGAATTGACGAGTTTGTAAAAAATAAATATTCAAGCTTTGAAAGTGAAATCGGAAAGAAAATATTAAACGGTACAACACTTGAGGAAATGGCTGCATATGCAGAAAAGCTTGGTGCTACTTCTGAACCTCAAAGCGGCAGACAGGAATATCTTGAAGGTGTATTGAATAATATAATGTTTGGGTGAACTTAGACAAGAAAATAAGGGGACGGTTCTTCATCTTGATATGACAGGAGAACAGTCCTTTTGTATTGTGTGAAAATGAAAATAAGAATTTTTAAGTATAAATCAGATATATGACTTGACACGGGAGAGTAATGCGTATATACTGATATTATAGTTTATGCAATACAAGGGAGGAATTTTATTATGATGAATGAAAAAGTAAGAGAATTATTAAATCAGCAGATAAATAAGGAACTGTATTCTGCATATTTGTACCTTGATTTTTCAAATTATTTTGAGGAAAGAGGACTTTCAGGATTTGCAAACTGGTATTATATTCAGGCACAGGAGGAAAGAGACCATGCGATGCTTTTCTACCATTATTTGCTTAATAACAATGAAAAGGTAACACTTGAAGCTATTGCAAAGCCTGACAAGGTGCTTGACAGCGATATGACTGTTTTAAAGGCAGGACTTGAACATGAGGAATATGTCACATCTTTAATAAATGATATTTATGCGGCGGCATATGATGTTAAGGATTTTCGTACAATGCAGTTTCTTGACTGGTTCGTAAAGGAACAGGGCGAAGAAGAGACAAATGCAAATGATTTGATTACAAAGATGGAGCTTTTCGGTTCTGATGCAAAGAGTCTGTATATGCTTAACAGCGAACTTGCGGCAAGGGTATATACTGCTCCGTCTCTTGTTTTATAGGATTATAATTGTATGAAATTTTATACAGCAGAAAGTGAGGTAAGCTTATGAGAATGGTTCTGCTTACCGCCATAGGAGTTGGCGGTGCTACAATTATTGGTGCACTTATAGGTTTTATATTCAGGGAAATGTCACACCGCTTCTCCGATATTGTGCTGTCCTTTGCGGCCGGAGTTATGCTTTCCGCTGCCGTTCTCGGACTTATTATACCGTCGGTTGAATATGGGGGAGATTTCGGACTTTTGGTAACGGTTGCCGGAATTTTTACAGGAGCGTTGTGCCTTAATCTTATTGACAAGCTGGTTCCCCATCTTCATAAGCTCGTCGGTACAGATTCGGAGTCACATAACAATGCAAATCTTAATAAGGTTTTATTGTTTGTGACCGCAATTGCAATTCATAACCTGCCTGAAGGTGTGGCGGCAGGAGTAGGATTTGGATCGGGTGATACCTCACAGGCTCTTATGATTGCGGGGGGAATAGCTCTCCAGAATATTCCGGAGGGAATGGTTATTATCGCTCCAATGCTTGCAGCAGGTGTAAGTCCTAAGAAAACCTTTATATGTGCTATGCTTACAGGCTTTGTTGAGGTTATAGGGACATTCGCAGGATATTTTGCAGTTAGTATCGCTTCTGCTGTTTTGCCTTTTGCACTTGCGTTTGCAGGCGGTACAATGCTTTATGTGGTGAGCGATGAAATGATTCCGGAAACTCACGCACACGGAAGCGAAAGAGGTGCAACCTATTCTCTTTTAGCCGGCTTTTGTGTAATGCTGATTACTGACGTGCTGTTGTAGAAAAATAGTTTTTTGTTGACAAATTATATATATTGTTATAAAATGAAGGTATAGGAGTATTGTATTCCTATGCCTTCATTTTTTTATATAAAAGGGAGGATTTGAACCATCACAAGCTGAACCACTGTATGGGAGAAGGTCTTCTTGCTAAATATATGGGAAAGAAGAAGCTTATAGAAGAAACCGGAGCAGGTCAGCACGGTGTTGTTATTGCAACTGCTGCGGCATATTTCGGTATAAATTTTAGCGATGAAAAAATGATTTAGAGAGAATAATAGAAGTTATACCAAACAAAAAATGGAGAAGCTTATTGATGCTTTAGAAGATAACGACGATGTTCAGAATGTTTACCACACTTGGGAAATGCCCGATGTGGATGATGAAGAGTAGATAATTCAAGGGTTTTAAGGATTTTTGAAATTTTGAATTTTTCCTGAATGATGATGTACATTACCACTTCTACGGTATATGTATTGAAAAATTCAAAAAAGCAAGGAATGTATACCGTAGCTCCGAATATACTGTAAAATTGCACGGAAGTGGAGGACTTTTTATGCAACTAAAAACAGTATATTCGGAGTTTTTGTATGATTGTGAGGTGAAAAAATTTTCTCAGAAAACTTTAAAAGGATACAGAAATAACCTTTTGAGATTATTTAATTATCTTGATGAAAAATACAATATTCAAAATATTCACGTTTTTACCTCAAAGCCAATTAAAGAATTATTTAAAGAACTGTGGAAGAACGGTAGAAAGGTAACATATACAAATGGTTTACTAAAAAATTATCGCTCATTCTTTAAATATGCTTTGCAAGAGGAATATATAAGTGTTAATCCGTGTGTTAAAGTTCCATGGGGAAAAGAGGATATAACTTTAATTAAAACC
>JAZQLM010000087.1:0-4097 GCA_045542655.1 Clostridia bacterium
CATTTCATATACATTGTCAACAACATATCTTCCAAGATTGTTTGAAAGAGCAAGCTTTAATTCGTCAGAAGTTTTATTATTTCCATGAAAATAAATTTTTTCTGCCGGAAAGCCTGCCTTAAGTGCAGTATAAAGCTCACCGCCGCTGACAACATCAATACCTATTCCTTCTTCTGCCGCAATTTCATATATTCGCTTACAAGAAAAAGCTTTGCTTGCATAAAGAACAAGACCATTTGAATTATAGCACGAATCAATGGCGTTTTTATATTCTCTCATATTTTTTCTTATAGTTGCTTCATCCATAATATACGCAGGTGTTCCGTATTCTTCGGCTATTTTTTTTACATCAACACCCGAAACAGCTAAATTGCCATCACTATTTTTTTCCAAGCATTCCATTACAAACTCCATAATTGTGCCTCCGCTTTTGTAAATCAAATAATAATTATTATAATAACACAATTTGCATCAAATGTCAAATTATATTATCTGTTAATCAGCCTTAGAAGCTCTTCTTCCGAAATAACATTAATTCCAAGCTCGTTTGCCTTTGTAAGCTTACTTCCGGCTTCCTCACCGGCAACAACAAAATCAGTTTTTTTAGAAACACTTCCTGAAACCTTTCCTCCGTTATTTTCAATAAGCTCTTTTGCTTCACTTCTTTTTAAGGTCGGAAATGTTCCTGTCAGAACAAATACCTTACCCTCTAATGATGAGCTTGCAGAAGTTGAGATGTATTCGGTATTCACACCCTTTTCCTTAAACCTTTTAATATATTCAAGATTACTTTCGTTAGAAAAATAGTTAATCAGACTTTCTGCCATTTTATCACCAATATCCGGCACCGCAACAATTTCTTCTTTGGTAGCAGCCGACAAACACTCAACCGAGCCAAAAAATGACATAAGATTTTTTGCTGCTTTAGAGCCTATATGACGTATTCCGAGTGCATATAAAAATCTGTCAGCATTGTTATTCTTAGATTTTTCGATTGAACTTACAAGATTTTCAGCGGACTTATCTGCAAATCTCTCTAAATTTACCAGCATCTCCTTTGAAATATAATAAAGACCTGAAGCATCAGAGATTATATTCTCACTGCAAAGCTGTTCAACTACGGCATCACCGAGTCCCTCAATATCCATAGCATCACGGGAAGCAAAATGTATAATACTTCTGATTTTCTGTGCAGGACAAGTAGGATTTACACACCTGAACACAGCTTCTTCCTCCGACCTTTCAATTTTTTCACCGCAGGCAGGGCAGTTTTCAGGCATAACAAATTTAACCTCATTGCCTGTTCTCTTATCCTTGTTTACCCTTACTACCTCCGGAATAATATCACCGGCCTTTTGTATTATAACGGTATCTCCCACTCGAATATCCTTCTCCTGTATATAATCATAGTTATGAAGTGTAGCTCTGCTTATCACGGAGCCTGCTACCCTAACAGGCTCAAGCTCGGCATTAGGAGTAACTGCTCCGGTTCTTCCAACCTGAAAAAATATATTTTTAATCACAGTCTCCTTTTGCTCCGGAGGATATTTATACGCAGCCGCCCATTTAGGAACTTTTGTTGTGCTTCCGAGCTTATTTCTCTGTGTCAAGTCATTAACCTTTACAACAGCACCATCAATATCAAACATAAGATAATCACGCTCTGAACCGATAGCAAGTATTTCTCTGTAACAATCCTTTATATTTTTACACACAATTCTTTTTGGACTAACCTTAAAACCAAGTGAGCTAAGGTATTCAAGACCTTCCGTGTGTGTAGAAAAAAGTTTTCCCTCCATTTGCTGAATATTAAAAATAAACACATCAAGATTTCGCTGTGAAGTAATTTTACTGTCCAGCTGCCTGAGTGAACCCGCTGCCGCATTACGTGGATTGGCAAACAAAGGCTTATTATTTTTCACACATTCTTCGTTAAGCTTTTCAAAAGAAGCTCTCGGCATATAAACCTCACCTCTTACTTCGAGATAAGGGAGCTTCGTATTTATTTTAAGTGGAATTGAACGGATTGTTTTTAGATTTTCGGTAATATCTTCACCAACCAATCCGTCTCCTCTTGTCGAACCACGGAAAAATTCACCGTCCCTGTATTCGAGAGATACCGAAAGACCATCAATCTTCATTTCAACAACATATTCATATTTTTCACTGCCTAAGCTATTTTTAACACGCTCATCAAAATCATATAATTCCTGTTCTGAAAATACATCGGAAAGACTCTCCATTTTCACCTTATGCTCCACCTGTTCAAATCCCTCAAGTGCAGCTCCGCCCACTCTTTTTGTGGGGGAATTTGCATCCTGAAACATTGGATACTGCTCTTCAAGGGAAATAAGACGTCTCATAAGCATATCATATTCATGGTCGCTTATCTGAGGTCTGTCCATAACATAATAGTTATAATTATGTTTTTCTATTTCCTTTGAAAGCTCTTCAATTTCTTTCTTAATATCCATAACATTTTTCTCCTATTACTTAAGTAGTAAATATTCTATCTAACACATTCAAAAAATTCTCAGAACATATTTTTTTAACAAAACTTTCTTTATATCCAAGCTTTAAAAGCTCATTAATCAGCTTTTCGTAATCTTCAACACCCGAAATTCCATCGGGCAATATATCTATTCCGTCAAAGTCACTTCCGAAGCCTAAATTATTTTCTCCCCCAAGGGATAGTATGTGTTCAATATGCTTAATTATGTCACCTACTCCGCAGTAAGTATTATCAGTTAAAAATACGGGATAAAAATTAATACCTATACATCCGCCGAGACGTATAATTTCCCTGATTTGTTCATCGGAAAGATTTCTTTTATTTTTACATATAGCTTTTGCGTTTGAATGTGAGGCAATAAACGGCTTATTACTATGCTCACATACATCCCAGAATCCCTTTTCCGAGAGGTGTGATACATCTATTGCCATACCAATGCGGTTCATTTCCTTTATAATACTTACACCAAAGTCAGTAAGTCCTGCACCTCTTTTTTCAAGAATTCCGTCAGATATGCTGTTTTTGTAATTCCAGGTAAGCGTAAGTATTCTTACGCCAAGCCGATAGAATAATCTAAGCATTTCAAGACTTTCAATTGCATCTGCTCCCTCTATACCGAGAAGTGAACAAATTTTATTTTCAACGGATATTTTTCGTATTTCAGACACAGATGTACAATGAACAATGCTTTCATTTCTTTCAATTTCAAGAAAATACCGGTCAATCAAATTCACCGCACGCTCAAGTGCACCCTTACCGTAGGCACACGCCGCAAAAACCTGAACATAGCTATTTTTCGGCATCAATGCTCTTTTTAAATCAATATGCAAATCAGAAGCTGACAGTTTCTTATCTTTATCAAGAATTTCTCCTATAGTATCACAATGTGCATCAAAAATACGATACGACATATTAACCCCCGAAACAATTATTTCAGAACTGTCTTATATCATCAATTGCATTTTCTATGTGGTTAATGGTATCAAGCTCAAATTTCCCGTCAACAATTGCCCCATACAACTCCAAAACATCAAAACGAACATCAGAATAAAACTGTCCCTTCTTCACAAGATATGCTTTAGCACTGTTTGTAATTCGCCTTTTTTTGTGAAAATCAACCGCTTCATAGGGACTACCGTAGCCTGATGAAAATCTTGTTTTAACTTCAACAAAAACCGTCACCTTATTTTTATATGCTATAATATCTATCTCGCCATATCTGTTTTTGTAGTTTCTTTCAAGTATTTTATACTTATTCTTCTTAAGATATTCTGCGGCAAAATCCTCGCCGTATTTTCCAAGCTTTTGTTTATACCCAATCATTATTTTCCTAAAACCTTAGCCGTCATAAAGGTCTTTCTGTGTATATCCGCCACACCAAATTTTTGTATAGCCTCAATATGTAACTTTGTACCGTAGCCCTTGTGCTTTTTAAGACCATACTCGGGATATTTTTCATCAAGCTCACACATAAGCCTGTCCCTTGAAACCTTTGCAAGTATTGAAGCTGCTGCAATTGTCTGAGATTTTGCATCGCCCTTTACCACATATTCATATGGTATATCGTAAGGGATTTTATCATTAC
>JAZQLM010000088.1:0-8035 GCA_045542655.1 Clostridia bacterium
TCGTTTCCTTAAAAATATAATTGGTCTGTGGCTGTTCCAGGAAAGCTGCCGTCAGTGGCAGAGAGAGGGAAAGGAAATTGTCTACCGTGAGCTTGATGATGCGGCAGAAGCGGCAGCACCTCTTAAGTCATTGATAAATCCTGACTATCCCGAATTTGAGCTTCCCGGAAATCTTCCGAAGAGAATTAAGGAATACTGCGAACGGACAAATCAGCCTGTTCCTCAGAATGACGGAGAAATTGTTCGCTGTATTTATGAAAGTCTTGCATTCAAATATCGTTATTCACTTGAAACCTTTGAAAAACTGACAGGCAAAAAATACGATGCAATTCATATGGTTGGCGGCGGAACAAAGGCTCAGCTCCTTTGTAAATTTGCGGCAGATGCCTGTGGAACAAAGGTTATTACAGGACCTATCGAGGCAACAGCAATGGGAAATGCCGCTGTATGCTTCATATCCCTCGGTGATATAAAGGATATAAACGAGGCAAGAAAAGTAATCTCAGCCAGTGAAGAGCTTCATATATTTGAGCCTGAAAATACCAAAATGTGGGATGAGGCATATGAACGATATAAAGCCCTTATGTAGGCAAGGCTAAAAAATTACTTCATCTTTCATCACGGCTGTGGCTTTCAGAATGGTCACGTACAATGAGTACGCTCACATTCTTCAAGCCTTGCCGTAATGAAATCTAAAGCAATTTTTCGTGCCTTGCGGCGGTGTGTTGGTGGCAGAAGCGGGACGATGTGGGAAAAGTCCCCTACGACAATTTTTCGTGCCTTGCGGCGTGCAGGGGCGGTGTGAAAATCAAAAGGACGATGCTTGCATCGTCCTTTACCTTTACTATTATCTATTTACTTATGGTACGTTTTTCCCTCGCTGATGGTGAAGGCTCGGTAGAGCTGTTCTAAAAGAATTACTCTCATCAGACGGTGGGGAAAGGTCATCTTTGAAAAACTGAGCTTAAAATCGGACAGTTTTTTTATTTCATCTGCAAGACCAAGCGAACCGCCTATTATAAGGGTAATACTGCCACTTAAATTGAGGGTTGTTTTTGAGATAAGCTCCGACAGCTCTTCGCTTGAAAGCTGTTTTCCCTCTACGCAAAGTGAAATTATATACGAGCCTTGCGGAATTTTTTCCTTTATACGCTCGCCCTCTTTTTTTAAGATAACTTCCTTTTCACGGTCTGTCGGGTTTTCGGGAGTCGGCTCGTCCTTAAGCTCCACAAATGAAAGCTGTGCATAACGCTTCAGCCGTTTTTCATATTCTCCGATTGCCTCAAGAAAATATTTTTCCTTCATTTTACCAACAGAAATAACAGTCAGCTTAACCATAGTCTACCCACTAAAACCTATCTTGACTGAAAGTAGTATCCCACACCACGTTTTGTAATAATATGGGTAGGCTGAGACGGGTTATCCTCAATTTTTTCTCTCAGACGTCTTATAGTAACGTCAACGGTACGCACGTCGCCGTAGTATTCATAATCCCAGACACTTTCAAGAAGGCTCTGACGTGAGAAAATCTTGTTTGGCTGAGAAGCCAGAAATCTTATGAGGTCAAATTCACGGATAGTAAGGTCAATCGGCGAGCCGTTTTTATAAAGCTCATAACGGTCGGAATCCACCTTAAAACAACCGACTTCAAAGCATTCGCCGCTGCTTGCGTTGTTTTCCTTTTCGGGAGGAGCCTGACGACGCATATTCGCCTTAATTCTTGCCATAAGCTCTCTTACGCTAAAAGGCTTCGTCATATAGTCATCAGCACCAAGCTCAAGACCGAGTACCTTATCAACCTCTTCCTCACGGGCGGTAAGCATAATAATCGGAACGGTAGAAAAGTCCCTGATTTTACGGCAAACCGAGAACCCGTCAAGCTTTGGAAGCATAACGTCAAGCAGGATAAGGTCGGGGTTTATCGTCCTTGCCTTGTCTACAGCATCCTCGCCGTCGTATGCCTCGAATACAATATAGTTCTCTTTCTGTAAATTTATCTTAAGTATTTCAACAATAGGTCTTTCATCATCAACAACTAAAATTTTCTTTCCCATAGAAATTTCCCCTGTTTATTTATAATATTAATAGTTCACATATTCAAGCGGATTTTGGAATACGCCGTTTTTCTTTACTTCAAAATGGAGGTGTGTGCCGGTGCTTCTGCCGGTGTTACCCATTTTTGCAATAATATCGCCCTTTGAAACTCTGTCACCTACATTTTTTAAGAGTGAGGAACAATGTCCGTATGCGGTCTGATAGCCGTTTTCGTGGTTGATTACAATGTAGTTACCATAGCCGTCCATCCATCCTGAATAGGTGATAACACCGCCGTCTGCCGCCTTAATAGGTGTATTGTGAGAACCTGAAATATCAATGCCGTTATGACTTCTGTTCCAGCGTGAGCCGTAACGTGAGGAAAGGCTGCCGACTGTCGGCTTTAAGAAGGTACCCGAACCGGTTGTGGGAGGACGTTTCTTTGTTCCGACCTTTTCAATCTGCTTCACAGGAGCAGAAAGCTCCTCGGCACTAAGCTTTTCTCTTTCGGTTTCCACACCGTTTACTCTTGTTATTTTTGCTATAATTTTATTCTTTCCGTCTACACCCTTTTGTGTAACAGCGGTCGTGTTCTCGTAAAGACTTGCATCCTTGATTTTTTCCACGGTGTAAGGCACGCTCTCCTCGTATTCCTCGGTATCAACTGTACGAACCGATAAAACGGGAACGGCTTCCTCAACTGTCAGAGTGTCGCCTTCCTTTATATTTTCGCTTACGCCGTTGTTAAGAGCGAGAAGTCTTTCGACTGAAAGACCGTGGGAATTTGCAATATCCCAGAGAGTATCGCTTGACTTAACCTTGTATTCACGGGCCTGTTGATTTTCGTTTCCGGCAAGGAAAATAAGTGCCTCCTCCGGTGTTTTAAGCATACCGATGTGCATAAAGCCGGTTTTCACATCAACCTTTTCCACAAAATCAGCTGCCGCCGATTCGGTGAGAAATTCACCTGCGAGGGTTGTTTTGTGCTTTGAAAGAACGTAATCTGCCGCCTCTTTTGTGGTAAGAGCAAGCACAGGCTCGCCGCTTACATAAATTCCGGCACATTCTACCATATAATCAAGATGGGACAAAAGATGTTCCTTTATGTCATTTGCATCGGAAAGTTTTTTTTCGGACACGAGTCTGCGGACAAATACAGGCTCTTTCTTGTATGTAGCATCTTCGCCCATAAATCTTCTGACATCCTCCGCTACAGCATTAACTGCATTGTAGACAGTCTGCTCCTCGGTAACAAGACCAACCGTTTCACCGTCTAAGATAACCTCATAGCCAAGCCTTAAATCAAGAGCATTCGCACAAAGACAAACTGCCGCAAGTACCAAGAGTGCAGTTGAGCCGCTTATGATTTTGCCCTTAAATTCGTGCCACATTTCTTTAACACAGCCTGCATATTGAGGGCTTATTCGGTATTTGTTTTTTATCTTTGCCAGTATAAGGCGGTTTATATCCTCAAAATTTTTCTTAAATTCTATATTCTTAAAAATATTTTTAACCTTTATTCTTCTGTTTTTTAAATCGCTTCTACCTAAAATTTCGTCGGGGTGAAAAACAAAAATTTCACTTTTCGGGCTACTTGCCTCCGACTTGTTTTCTGCTGAAAACAAAAAACCACTCCTTTCGCTTTGGCTCAATAAAAGCCGACCTGTTTTCAAAAAATTATATTCATTATACCATCGTTATGTGAAAATTTTATTAAAGAAATGTTACAATAATGTTACAAAACCATTTTACTACATATCTTTTAAAAAATCAAGTGTTTTTTGTCGAAAGGGAAACAAAAAAATTCTAATATAAAAAATCCAATTTGGTGATTTTGCCGTCCTGAATTTCGAGTAAGCCGGAAGAACGGACAGAGCTTCCGGGATTAAAAAGACGGATACCGTCCTGCTCTTCGTTAAGACGGCTGTGGGTGTGCCCGAAAATACAGAGAGACGCACCTTTTTCACGGGCGGCGGCATAAATATTATAAAGTCCGTATTTTACACTGTAATTATGCCCGTGGGTAAGAAAAATTTTCACACCGCCAAGCTCAAAAAGTCTTTCTGAGGGCTGGTTTTTCACAAAGTAGTCATTATTTCCGATAACATATATAAAGTTTTTATCGGGATAAAATTTAATAAGCTCACATACATCCTTATAAACGTCACCTGCGTGTATGATATAGTCAATATTTTTTTCGCGGTCAATAACGTTTGTCATTGAGCTTATACTGCCGTGGGAATCACTGAAAATCAAAGCTCTCATAAAATCAACTCCGTTTTTAAATTTAATGCAGTATTATTTTACCACAAAAAAATTATTTTGTCACTATCTTAGCCTTAAAAACATATAATATAAAAGAATATTATTTGGAGGTAAATTTTTTATGAATATAAGTGATGCGGTATCAAAAATGAATACCCAGATGCTTAAGAAGAAGCTTGAAATGATAAGCTCAATGCTTACTCCCCAGCAGCAACAGCAAATGGAAAAAACCATACGGGAGCTTGAGACGGGCGATTTGAAAAAACAGTTAGAAAATATTTCTGCGGGAGACTTAAAAGCAGGACTAGAGCAAAATCCACAGCTTATCAAGGCACTTGCAGGGAATGAGGAGCTTGTCAAAAAACTGACAGAAATAGTAGGAAATCGAAATTAGTAACGGGACGGTGTGGGAAAACTCCCCTACAACAATTTTTCGTGCCTTGCGGTATTGTTTAATACAACAAAAATAATTTAACCGAATAATCTGCAATGTGAGGTGATAAAGTGGAAGAAAATAATATGCTTTCAGGTGCTATTGACAAGCTTGGAGAAATGCTCAGCACCGAGGAGGGGCAAAAGCAGATTTCAGATATACTGTCTGCGTTTTCAGGGAGTATGGAGTCGGGGAATGAAAATTTGAATACGGATAAAGAAAGTGAAGGTAGGAAAGACGCAGGCTCGGATTTTCCGTTTTCAGCCTTGTCGGGTATCTTAAATTCTGCCTCTCAGACTGCTTCTTCGGATATGCCGGATTTATCGCAGATGGCAGATATGTCGGGGATTATATCAACGCTTATGTCGGGGAAACTGACAAAGAATAACCCTAATTCCGCTTTTTTAGAGGCTCTTAAGCCGTTTCTCAAATCTAAACGCAGAGAAAAGGTTGACAGTGCAATAAAAATTATGAAATTTGCTTCTGTTTTTAAGGAGCTTGGCGGTGCTTTCGGCTTAAAGGATTTGTAGGGGATGTTAAAATTATGCGGACCGTAAACGGGACGATGTGGGAAAAGTCCCCTACCAAAGGTAAGGAGGAGATTAAAATTTACAGACGTTATTCCGGGCAACAGCAACCGCAACATCAAATACAGCAACCGCAACATCAAATACAGCAGCAACAGCGGGTAATGCAACAACCAAAGCAGCCGCAGGTACAGAGAACACCGCAAACACAACGACCACTGCAGCAACAACAGAAGCAGACACAAGCACCAAAGCAGCAACAGTATGCCAATGCACAAAAAATAAACCGGCGAAGGGTATACCGTTACAGATACAAAAGCGGAGCGGATATTGGGAATGAAAAAGACAGACATAAGGAGCAGGACAGCATAAATAAAAACGGGCAGACAGCATCGAAAAATGCGGAAAAGATAGGCATAATCAAGAAGCTGGAAAAATTAGTGCCTGAAAATTTGTACAATCCGAGGACAAAGAAGCTGTTTGGAGTTTTAAATGCGGAGGACCTTCTTTTATTTGCGTTGATTTTCATATTTGCGGACAGCGATAATGAAGAATCGTCCCTTATGTGTCTTGCTATTTTGTATATATTGGTTTCGGATTATATAGATTTTTAAAATTCCGGTTATATTTTCTTTTTGCCCTGCATAAGCATATTACAAAAATCATATATAAACAATAACGAAGCGAGGAGATTATTATGCCGGTAAAATTACATAAAGAAACGGTTAAAGCGAGCGAGATTTTATGCTCGGAGTACGAACGGCAGACGGTAGAAAGTGACGTAATCGTCCCTGACATAAATCCTGATGTCCTGAAGGTTTTAAGAGTAAGTGCAAAGGCTTATATAACGCAGAAAAGTGTTCAGCAGGACAGGGCGTACGTACAGGGGATTATAAGGGTAAATATTTTATACATTCCCGAGGATGATTTGTGCGGAAAAATCAAGGCAATCAATACAACCCTTGATTTCAGCCACTTTATAGAGGCAAGCGGAGCGAAACAGGGAATGCTTATGAGTGCCGAGGCGGAATGTGAGAATGTAAGTGCAGACCTTTTAAACAGCAGAAAGCTAAGCATAAAGTGTACGGTAG
Source organism: Clostridia bacterium (assembly GCA_045542655.1). Classification (GTDB taxonomy): domain Bacteria; phylum Bacillota; class Clostridia; order Monoglobales; family Monoglobaceae; genus RGIG8709. The sequence continues at coordinate 6,351 of JAZQLM010000088.1, forward strand.
GGATAAATATAAAAATCACGGCACAGTCGGAGCTTGAGCTTGCTACATCGGCAGAGGAGGGCGACGGGCTGGAGCTTAAGTGTACTGCTTTAAAAATTTTAAATTCATCTGTGGATTGTGACAGGGAGCATATTATAAGTGAAAAGCTTGAAATTCCTCAGGGTAAGCCGAGAGTTGACGAGATTTTAAAGATAGACGCAAGGGCAGGCTCGACGGAGCTGAAGGCTAACCACGGCTCGGCGGCGGTGAGAGGCGAGCTTAAAATTTCGGTTCTTTACAGCTGTATGGGTGACGAAAACGAGGAAAGCTCAATTGAATTTACAGAATTTACCGTTCCGTTTACAGAGGTTCTTGAGGCAACAGGACTTAAGGAGGGAATGGAAGCGGAGGCGGACTGTACGGTGAGAAACATTAATTACCGTATTGAAAACGGCAGTTCGGGGGAATGCTCTGTTATAAATGCGGATATTACTCTTGGAATTTCGGTTAAGGCGGGAGAAATGATTGAAATTTCGGCTATAGAGGACGTATTCGGAACTAAAATGAATGTAATTCCCAAGAAGAATGCCTGCTCAATTGAACGTTTTCTGTGCAGCGGATATATCCAGCTTCCGCAGAAGGAGCTTCTTGATGTTCCTGAATATCTGCCGGGAATAAAAAGAGTGTGCGATATATGTGCTATGCCGGTTGTGACCGATATTTCCGTTTCGGATTCAATGGTGGTTGTAAGAGGTACAGTAAATGTAAATATGCTCTATCTTACCCATTCACAGGAGCTTCCGGTGGCAGGTACGGAGAGTACATATGAATTTTCACATAGCTTTGATATGCCCTGTGTATGCGGAAATGCCGTGTGTGAGGCAAAGGTTTTGAGTGAGCATCTCAGCTATACCCTTTCGGGCGAGAGAACTTTAGAATTAAGAATTATAAATGCCCTCTCGGTAAAATGTATGTCATCAGACAAAACCGAGCTGGTAGATGATGTCGAAGAGGCTGATGAACCGCTTAAAAGCTTGCCTGAGGTAATACTCTATTTTGTGCAGGCAGGGGATACTCTGTGGGATATTGCAAAGCGTTATCATATTCCGGTGGAAAAGCTTGCCTTGGATAATAATATTGAAGCTTCAGATGATGAAATCCTGAAAATAGGGCAAATGCTGAAAATAATATTATAAATTAAGGGACGATGCTCAGGCATCGTCCCGCTTTTAATATAACGGGCGGATGTGGGCATCCGCCCCTACAGATATTAGATAATAGATAATACAGAACAGATAAAAGATAATAGATATTTTTTTATCTTACATAAAATCTTAAAACCGTGCCTCTGCCCGAAATGCTATAATCACTCATTCCGGCAGGGATAACTACGCTGTCGCCGGCTTTAAAGCTCTCGCCTGAAATTTCGGCGTTGCCGTCTGCAACAAACAGCATATGAAGTCTAAAGTCAGTTTTTGTTTCAAAGCTTTCGCTCAAACAAATTTTCTCAAATACAAAAAACTCGTTATCAATTATATGCCAAAGCTCGTTGTTTCCCTTTTTCTCAACTGTGCCGACAGTTTTTTCATTTCCGTGAGAGGAAGAAAAGTCGGCAACGTCAAGGGATTTTTCAATGTGCAGTTCACGGAGCTTTCCGTCCTTTCCGCGTCTTTGATAGTCGTAAACTCTGTAAGTTGTGTTTGAGG
>JAZQLM010000089.1:0-4331 GCA_045542655.1 Clostridia bacterium
TATCATTAAATAAATTATGATATTAGCTGTTTATTTAATAAAATAAAAATTTGGGTTTTCATAATCCCCGTTTTTAAGGATTTCAAAGTGCAGGTGTGTATCGCCCTCGGCTTCAAGTATTCCGGCTTTTCCTACACCGCCTACTATGTCACCCTTTTTAACCGCTTTTCCCTCGTTGATAAAATCAAGGCTTTGCAGTCCTGTATAACGTGAGATGATTCCGTCCTTATGCTCAATTTCAAGAACTATTCCCCACATTTCATCTTTTTCAACTTTCTTCACAACACCGTCCGCAACAGCCAACACCTGCTCGCCCTCCGTTGCGGCAAAGTCTAATCCGTTATGTGTTCTCCAATCCTCTGTCGAGCTTTGGTACACAAGCTCATCGCCCGAAAATTCATTTATTATTTTTCCGTTTGACGGACGGATAAAACCTGTGGACTCCTCTTCCTTTAAAAGTGATATAACCTCTATATCCATAGCCTCTGTCGGGGTATTTTCCTCGGATTCAAAAGCAACATTTTCTTTTTCTGTGTTACTTTCTTCCTCTTTGTCTATTTTGCTATCTGCATCGCTTGGAAGTACGTTGCTTGAAACTGCAATAACAGGCTCTTCGATACCGCTTTCGTTTACCGCTTCCTGCCACACATTCTCGTCAAATGCACTTTTGCTTATTTCTGCTATTTCAGCCCTGTTTCTCATATAGGATGAAACCGACACAACTCCCACCAGTAAAAGGAGAGCTATGTAAGCTCTTTTGGCAGTTTTCCCAAAAAACTTTTTCGTAAATTTCTCCATTTTATCATTGTCAAAAACCTCTTTAGAAAGAGCATTTTTCTTAAAAAAAGACTTGTCTGATTTTATTTTTGACTTCTGACTTAAATTCTTTTTCACTGTCTATCGCCTCCATACAGCTATTATTGACAGCAAAAAATATATTTATACGGCTTTTTTGAGATTTTTTGGAATTTTTATCGTGTATTCAATAAATTCTTCGTTTTCCTCCGTTGATGATATTGCATCAATGCCTGATTGCTTCATTATGTCAACGGCTTTCTTGATTGTGTTTGCAAATATCCGTATATCCTTGAAAACACGCAGATTTTTTACCTGTGGAGGTCTTTTCTCCTGCTCCTCGGCATCAAGTATTCTCTCTATAAGCTCCTCGCTTTTTACAACATTTAAGCCTTTTTCTATAATCTCCGCCAATGCCCTTCTCTTCATTTTCTCATCCGGAAGTCTCAGGAGTGCTCTTGCGTGGCGTTCGCTTAAATTATGCTCGGAGAGCTTCGCCCTTATCTCAGGTGAGAGCTTTAAAATTCTTATCTTGTTTGCAATGGTTGACTGGTTTTTGCCGAGCCTTGCAGCAAGCTCGTCCTGTGTAAGTCCGTGTACCGCTATCAAAGACAAAAACGCTTCCGCTTCCTCTATGTACCCGAGATTTTCTCTCTGAATATTTTCTATAAGTGCCATTACCGCACTGTCCGTACCGCTTGCCTTTACAACAACCGCACTTATTTCCGAAAGCCCTATGTTTTTGCACGCCCTGAGCCTTCTCTCCCCTGCGATAAGCTCGTATTCACTCTCGTTTATCTGTCGGACCACCACCGGCTGCATAAGTCCGTACTGTTTTATCGACTCTTCAAGCTCAGAAAGTGCCGCCTTCTCCATTTCCTGTCTCGGCTGATACGGGTTAGGTCGTATTTTCGATATTTCCACCGTTATTGCATTGGTTTTTCTATCCGCTTCTGCACTATTTAACATAATTTTACCTCCTGTGATTTTTTCTTTGGTTTATAACTTTATTTTAACATAAAAAAATAAAATTTACAAATTTTTCCATATGCAAAATATGTCAAACAACGCAGTTTTTCAGCAAAAGGCAATTTAAAAACAAAAAAACCGTTTCCGATTTACAGAAACGGTTAAAAATTCTTTAAATTTTTATTCATACTTTTTAAGTAAATCCTCTACCTCGTCTTTTTGCAAAACGCTTAAGAAAGAAAAACGTTTGTCAAGTGAGGTCCTGATAAGCTCAATCCCCTTTTGTCTGTTATCCTCTCCGCCTTTTTCAATAAGCAAGAAACCGTAGCCGTAATACGCTTCGGGGAAATGCGGCTCTTTTTCTAAAAGCTCGGTATAAACCTTTTCGGCTTCCTCAAGCTTTCCGCACAGAGCGTATGCCTCTGCTAAATTATCCATAATTACCAAATCATCGGAGTTATAGTCATAGGCTTCAAGATTAAAGCTGAGAGCCTTTTCTTTATTTCCGTCAAGGATATATAAAAGTCCCAAATCCTGATAAACAGCTGTGTTTTTAAAATCCTTAACCAATTCCTCCAAAGACTCTATAGCGTCCTTTAAATTGCCTTCCTTCCACATAACAAGTGCACGCATTGCCTTTATGCGGTTTTTAATCTGTTCTTTTCCTTTCATCATTGAAGCCGCCGCAAGTGTAGTTCTTGCCTCGTCAAGCTCTCCGCTTCTTAAAAGGATATATCCGTACAAAAGCATATTTGAAATGCTGAGAGTACCGAGCTTTTCGGCAATACGAAACTTTTTGAGCGATTTTTCGGTATTGCCCTTTCCATAAGCAGTTTTTGCGGAAATTGCTATCAGGTCGGCTCTTTTTGTAAACAGATATAGAGCTAATACTACAACAGAAATAATCAAAAATTTCATCGGTTATTCCTCTTTTATCCTAAGTTTTTTACAGTACGGGGATAAGGCAGAACGTCACGGATATTTCCCATACCTGTAAGGTACATAACCGCTCTTTCAAACCCAAGACCGAAGCCTGCGTGCTTTGTGCCGCCATATTTTCTTATATCAAGATAGTGTCCGTACTCCTCTTCCTTAAGTCCAAGCTCTGCCATCCTTGAAAGAAGCACGTCAAGACGTTCCTCTCTCTGGCTTCCGCCGATGATTTCGCCAATTCCCGGAACAAGGCAGTCCATAGCCGCAACTGTCTTTCCGTCATCATTAAGACGCATATAAAATGCCTTTATTTCCTTTGGATAGTCGGTTACAAAAAGCGGCTTTTTAAATACCTCCTCTGTTAAATATCTCTCGTGTTCGGTTTGGAGGTCAATACCCCATTTAACAGGATATTCAAAGTCCTTTCCGCTCTTTTCAAGAAGCTCGATTGCTTCTGTGTAGGTAACATGACCGAAATCATTTTCGAGGATATTGTTAAGTCTGTCCAAAAGACCTTTATCAACAAAGTTATTAAAGAAATTCATTTCCTCAGGTGCATTTTCAAGAACGTATCTGATAACAAATTTAAGCATATCCTCAGCAAGCTGCATATCGTCCTTAAGGTCGGCAAAAGCTATTTCAGGCTCTATCATCCAGAACTCTGCCGCATGACGTGTTGTATTTGAATTTTCGGCACGGAAGGTCGGACCAAAGGTGTAAATATCCCCGAATGCCATAGAATATGTCTCACCCTCAAGCTGACCGCTTACGGTAAGTGAGGTTTCACAGCCGAAGAAATCCTTTGAATAATCAATCTTTCCGTCCTCACATCTTGGCGGATTGTCCATATCAAGAGTAGTTACCCTGAACATTTCGCCCGCACCCTCACAATCGCTTCCTGTGATAAGTGGGGTATGAACATATACAAAGCCTCTTTCGTTAAAGAACTTGTGGATTGCATATGCTATAACCGAACGCACACGGAAAACCGCAGAAAACGTATTTGTACGTGCACGAAGGTGGGGTATTGTTCTTAAATATTCAAAGGTGTGACGTTTTTTCTGAAGCGGATAATCGGGTGTGCTTTCACCCTCAATAATAACGTCCTCAGCCTTTATTTCAAAAGGCTGTTTAGAATCAGGTGTAAGCTCAAGCTTTCCTGTTACACGAAGAGATGCACCAACACCAAGCTTTGAAACCTTTTCATAATTTGAAATTTTCTCTTCTTCAAAAACAATCTGAACGTTTTTAAAGAATGAACCGTCGTTAAGCTCTATAAAGCCAAAAGACTTTGATGTACGGATAGTACGCACCCAGCCGCAAATCGAAACAGAAGTGCCACCAAGGGTATCTGCCTTACTGTATAATTCCTTTATTTTCATTATAAAAACCCTTTCATTTAATTTGCATTAGTCAAATTTTCCATTATCCCTTATTATACATAAATTTCAGGATAAAATCAATATTTTCTTTAAAATTAGTAAAATTTTTCTAATACTTGTTGCAATATACTTTATATTTTGATATAATGATACAAATATTTACAAATAATACTGGGATGGTAACAGTTATGAGGGAAGCTATAACAAAAGATTCCGTTATAAAACATAAGAAACACGCATTAAAACAATTAC
>JAZQLM010000090.1:0-6001 GCA_045542655.1 Clostridia bacterium
CGGAGAGCGTATCCCATTAACTGTTGCAGGTTATGACCGTGAAAAAGGCCTCATTAAAATTATTTTTCAAATTGTAGGCGGCACAACCAATAAATTAAACCAAAAAAACGAGGGCGAATATATAAGCGATTTTGTTGGACCTTTGGGTAAAGCCACCAAGGTGGACGGGCTTAAAAAGGTTTGCATAATCGGCGGCGGTGTTGGCTGTGCAATTGCATACCCTACCGCAAAGGCACTTTTCAAAAACGGAGCGGAGGTTCATTCCATCGTAGGCTTCAGAAATAAGGACCTTGTTATTTTAGAGGAAGAATTTAAAAAGGTGAGTAATAAGCTCGTTATTATGTCTGATGACGGTTCCTGCGGTGAAAAGGGACTTGTCACAGATGCACTTAAAGGACTCATAGAAAGCGGCGAAAAATACGATGCCGTTATCGCAATCGGTCCTCTTGTTATGATGAAATTCGTCTCACTTCTTACAAAGGAATATAATATAAAGACAATAGTATCTATGAATCCGATTATGATTGACGGAACAGGAATGTGCGGCGGCTGCCGCCTTACCGTTGGAGGCGAAATGAAGTTTGCCTGTGTTGACGGACCTGATTTCGACGGTCATTTGGTGGATTTTGACGAGGCTATCAGAAGAAGCTCTATGTATAAGCCGTTTGAACGCAAAAAACATGATGAGCTTTGTAATCTTCTGAATAAAAAGGAGGTGTAGCCATATGCCTAATATGTCAATCAAGAAAACACAAATGAGTCTTTTGGATGCAAAAGAAAGAGCAAAAACCTTTGACGAGGTATCTCTCGGCTACACAAGAGAGGAAGCTGTAAGCGAGGCAAATCGTTGTCTCAACTGTAAAAACAAGCCCTGTACCTCCGCCTGTCCCGTTGCAATTGATATACCTGCATTTATTCAAAAGGTTTCAGAAGAGGACTTTGAAGCGGCATATGAAATCATTACACGTCAAAGCTCACTCCCTGCAGTCTGTGGAAGAGTTTGTCCTCAGGAATCGCAATGCGAGGGCAAGTGCGTAAGAGGTTTAAAGTGTGAGCCTGTCGCAATAGGCAGACTTGAAAGATTTGTTGCAGACTATCATATGAAAAATTCTACGGCAGAAATTACTGTTCCGCAGTCCAACGGCAAAAAGGTTGCCGTTATAGGTTCAGGTCCCTCAGGACTTACCTGTGCAGGCGACCTCAGAAGATTTGGTTATGACGTTACGATATTTGAAGCTCTTCATACTGCGGGCGGTGTTCTGGTTTACGGTATTCCCGAATTCAGACTCCCAAAAGAAATCGTGCGTAAGGAAATTGAAAAGCTTGAAGCAATGGGTGTGAAAATAAAAACAAATATGGTTGTGGGAAAGGTTTTCTCCGTTGATGAGCTTTTAGATAGCGAATTTGACGCAGTATTCATAGGAACGGGAGCAGGACTTCCGAAATTTATGAATATTCCGGGCGAAAATTTAAACGGCGTATACTCTGCTAATGAATTTTTAACCCGTATAAATCTTATGAAAGCATACGAAGACTCAAGCCATACCCCTGTTTTAAAGGCGAAAAAGGTTGCCGTTGTAGGCGGCGGAAACGTTGCTATGGATGCGGCACGCTGTGCACTCCGTCTTGGTGCTGAAAAGGTTTACATAATTTACAGAAGAGGTATTGAAGAAATACCTGCACGAAATGAGGAAATTGAACACGCTATGGAGGAAGGCATTAAATTTCTCACTCTTACCAATCCCGTAAAAATAATCGGTGATGAAAATAATTTTGTATGCGGTATGGAATGTATACAAATGGAGCTTGGTGAACCAGACTCCTCCGGCAGACGCAGTCCGTTTGAGAAAAAAGGCTCTGAATTCAGCATTAAGGTTGACTGTGTGGTAATGTCAATAGGAACTTCTCCCAATCCGCTTATAAAGGACACTACACCGGGACTTGAAACAAATCGTCACGGCTGTATTGTTACAAAGGACAATGACGGACTTACCTCTATCGAGGGTGTGTATGCCGGCGGCGATGCCGTAACAGGTGCCGCAACCGTTATCCTCGCTATGGGAGCAGGAAAAAATGCCGCAAAGGCAATAGACAGCTATCTTAAAAACAAATACGAAATATAATGATTTTTTCGGGACGATGTGGACATCGTCCCCTACATATATTGTATACTACATATAAAAATATAGGGGGCATTTAAAAAGCCCCCTATATTTTTTATATTTTCTTAAACCTTAACCTTTGACGGCAAATCGCCAATAATTTTTTTATACGTTCTTGTAAAATACGACATATTTTCAAAGCCGCAGGAGAGTGCAGAGTCCGAAACAGACCGTCCGCTTTTTATAAGCCGCTTTGCTTCCTTGCACCTTATAACATTCAAAAACTCAAATAGAGTCTGTCCCGTAACCTGTTTAAATTCCCTCGACAGATAGTACTTACTCATTTTCGCACTTTCGGCAATATCATCAAGCGTAATCTTCTCTGTATAATTTTGTCTTATATATATTATAACTTTTTTAATTCTTTCAATATTTTCTCTCTTCTTATTTCCTGTATCCTCCGCGTAAAAAACCGAATATTTTTCATAAATATTAATCAGAAAATCAAGCACCGCACATCTTATAAGTGCCCCTTTGTACGAGCTTTTTGAATAAAAAGCATTAACAACCCTCTCAAAAACCTCTGCAATATCAAAATCCTCTATAACTCTCGGAAAATGTATATTTTCGGTCATAAGTCCGTTTTCAACAGGAAACCTCTGGTCAATAATAAGACACCTGTATGTAAACTCACCGCTAACCTTATATGTAGTATGAATCATATTTGACTCTATAATGAAAATTTCACCTTTTTTAAAATCATATTCCTCATCATCACATCTGACTTTTCCGCACCCATCGATACAATATAAAATTTCCATACTCTCATGCCAGTTGGATGCAATAATATGTTTTCCCGGTGTATCGGTATGGAATATAAACGGAAGCTGTTGATTTTTCGGAATTATTTCCTCATAATACGAATTTGCCATTTCAAAACCCTCAATTAGCAATATTGTGTTAGTAATAGTCAAAAAAAAGCATTGAACTATCCTACTTTTTATTATACAATAGCATTAAAATAAAAGCAAGTACATTTTTAAATTTTAATAAAAGAAAGGAAGTAATAAATATGTATAATTTTCCAATAGGCGTAATCTTAGAATCATTTCGTCTCCCAAGAACAGAAGCTATAAAAAAGGCCGCTGAGCTTGGTGCAAAGGGTATCCAGATGTTTGCAACAAGCGGAGAAAATTCTCCCGAAAACTTAAGCACAGAGCAGAGAAAGGCTCTTAAAGACGAAGTAAATTCAAACGGTCTTGTGTTCTCAGCTCTCTGCGGTGACCTCGGAATGAGCTTTGGAAACAAGGAATTAAATCCGTCTCTCATCGAAAAATCAAAGAAAATCGTTGAACTTGCAAAGGATTTAGGAACAGATATAATCACAACTCATATCGGTGTTGTTCCTGAGGACAGAAACCACGAAAGATATAAAATTATGCAGGAAGCTTGCTTTGAGCTTTCACGTTTTGCTGACAGCATGGATGCACACTTTGCAATTGAGACAGGCCCTGAAACCTCTGCTATATTAAAGGGATTTCTTGACTCATTAGGTTCAAGGGGCGTTGCGGTAAATCTCGATCCTGCAAATCTTGTTATGGTTACAGGTGACGATCCCGTAGGAGCTGTTCATAATCTTAAGGATTACATCGTACATACTCATGCAAAAGACGGAATTATGCTTCAAAAGGGTAATCCTGACTACATTTACCATGCAGTACATCCTGTTCCAACAGAATTTGAGGGTATTAAATATTTTGAAGAAGTACCTCTCGGAACAGGTACGGTTGATTTTGCTGCATACTTAAAAGCACTTGAAGAAATCGGCTACAAAGGCTTCTTGACAATAGAGAGAGAATGCGGTGAAAATCCGGCTGCTGATATTAAGACTGCGTTTAACTTTCTTACAAAAACAATTTCTGAAAACTAATTTTAATTAATTGAGGAAAAAAGATATTATGAGTAAAGTAAAAATAGCATTAATTGGTGCAGGTAACATTGCAAATGCACATCTTGCTGCTTATAAGGCTTGTGAGGATGCTGAAATTTACGCAATATGTGATATAAACCCTGATAGACTCAGCGAAACAGCTGACAAATTCGGTATTGAAAGACGTTATCCCGACGTTGATTCAATGCTTAAGGCTTGCCCTGAGCTTGATGCGGCAGATGTTTGTGTATGGAACGTATCTCACGCAGACTGTGCTATAAAAGCTCTTAACGCAGGTCTTCACGTTCTTTGCGAAAAGCCTATGGCATACTCAACAGAAGAAGCTATTAAAATGAAGGAAGCTGCTGAAAAGAATAACAAGCTTTTGATGATTGGCTTTGTTCTTCGTTTTTCAAACGATGCAAGAATTGCAAAAGACTTTATAGACAAAGGCTACCTCGGTGATATTTATTACTGTAAGGCACAGTATGTTCGCCGTCACGGAAACCCCGGCGGCTGGTTTGCGAACAAAGAACTCTCGGGCGGCGGTCCTGTAATCGACCTCGGTGTTCACGTTCTCGACCTTACAAGATACCTTATGGGAAATCCGAAGCCTGTTTCGGTTTTCGCTTCTACATATGATAACATTGGAAAACGTGATTACTTAAAGACAACCGTTGGCTGGGCTCCAAAGGATGCAAAGCCGGATGATCCCTGTACAGTTGAAGACTTCGGTACAGCCCTTATCAAATATGACAACGGTGCAACAACTCTTTTAGAGGCTGCATACAGCTTTAACGGAGAAGAAATTGCAAAACGTCAGCTCTTCGGAACCAAAGCAGGTCTTGATTTATCTAACGGCGTTAAGCTTTACAGCGAATGCAACGATTTCCTTGCCGATATTGATATTAAGACCGAAAACTTAAAAGACGACCGTGATTTATTTGAAGAAGAAATGAAGCACTTCGTTGACTGTATCAAATATGGTACAGAATGTCGTGCAAAGGCTGAAGACGGAATTGAAGTTATGAAAATACTTGATGCAATTTACGAATCAGCAAGAACCGGCCACGAAGTTATACTTTAATCTATGCAAGGATAAATACTATGAAAATTTCAGTTAGTTCATATTCATTCAGTCAGTACATAAATGCCGGAAAAATGACTCAGTTTGACTGCGTTGCAAAAGCAAAGGAAATGGGATTTGATGCAATTGAATTTATCAATATAGTCGGTGAAACTCTTGAAGAACAAAAGGAGAATGCTGCAAAAATTAAAGCAGAGGCTGAAAGAGTAGGCATAGAGATTAACGCATATACAATCGGGGCAAATCTTTATCACGAAACACAGGAAGAGTCTGATAAAGAGATTAACCGCCTTAAAGAGCAGCTTGATGTAGCAAATGTTTTAGGGGTAAAGGTTATGAGACACGATGTTTGCTGGTCTCTCGGAAAAACAGGTAATGCAAGAAGCTTTGATTTAATGCTTCCCACAATTGCCGAAAATGCAAGAAAGGTAACAGAATATGCTGCTACTCTCGGCATAAAAACCTGTAGCGAAAACCACGGCTTTATTGCTCAGGACAGCGACAGGGTTGAAAGACTTTTCAATGCGGTAAACCACGACAACTACGGTCTTTTGGTTGATATGGGTAACTTCCTCTGTGCGGACGAAAATCCTGCAATTGCAGTTTCAAGGGTTGCTCCCTATGCTATCCATGCACACGCAAAGGATATGCTTGTAAAGAACAAGCCCTTTGACAAACAGTGCTTCCAGACAAGAGGCGGCAATTACCTTAAGGGTGTTGCTGTAGGTCAGGGTGATGTTCCTGTTGAACAGTGTATCAGAATTTTAAAGAATGCCGGCTACGACGGCTTTCTCTCAATTGAATACGAAGGCTCAGATGACTGTATTGAGGGCATAGCTTTAGGTCTTAAGAATTTGAGAAAATATATAGCAAACAAAGTCG
>JAZQLM010000091.1:0-7365 GCA_045542655.1 Clostridia bacterium
GTGCTAAACGCTTTCCACCGGAAAGCAGCACCCTCAAGGAGAAGCCTTTCATGAATTACCCTTTTAAACAAAATTTTCTTAAGTTAATGACATCGATGCCCACATCATCCCGAAAAAATTTCACATTCGACAAAATATGTCAAAAAAAACTCTTGCAAAAGCCTTGCTTCTATGATAAAATCATACTTGCGATAAAAATTTTGAATAAAACGACACGATTTGTCTTTTCCATAATGGAGGACATTTTTAACTATTGTTAAAAATGCAGACTCCAGTTATTCATTATGGAAATGGCGTTTGTCTTTTTATTTGAATTTTTATCGCAAACGGAGTTCTGCATTTTTAGTGCGAGCCCCGTTTGCGTGGCCTCGCACTTTTTTTATACTATTAAAAAAGGAGGAACAAATATGTCCTGTAAAAATTTTAAAGACTATAGTGAATACAAAACTGCCGTTCAGCGTATCGCAAAGGTTAGCGAATTACTTAACCAAAAGCTCGATGAGGAAGGTCTTGACTTATTTGAAGAATACGGAAACCTTTACGAGAGTATTATAAAATATGATTATTTGAATAAAAAAGCGTGTTAAACACAGAAAATTGCGTGTGGCCGTCACCGCACGCAATCAGATTTTTTTAACAACTCTGATTTCATCAATTCCGTAATATTCAAAAAGACAAACCGCCTCTTTAGTTATTTTTTCACCGCTTACCGCAATCGGAACTGCCGGTGGACACGAAACTGTAGGCTCGGCACAAATTCTGCCGACCGCATTTTTAATGCTTACGGTTTCACTCTCTTTAAATACCGCATCTCTTACCGAAATCGCCCTTTCAGGCTTTGAGAGGCTCACTTCTTTTCTGCTTAGCGGTTTTCTTATCTTAAGTCCCGAAAATATTTTTTTAAGCCGCTCAAAATCTTTCTCGCTGTTTTGCGGAGTTATCATCAGCACAAGAAAATCATTATCGAAAAATTCAGGCTCTGCCTGACCGTCTCTTAACAAATCCGCAAGCTCAAATCCACTATACCCCGAAGCAAGAGCATCTATAACAATTTTCAAGGGTTCACTTTCTAAAACCGAAAACCCTTTTTCTAAAATAAAGCTTTTTAAAAAACAAATTTTTTCTATGCACTCCGAAAGCTTATTTTTATATTTTTTCTCTAAATACACATTACACAAATCGAGTGACTGCATAATAAGATATGACGGACTTGTAGAAGAAAAAAGTGAAATACAGCCTCTTGCGTTTTCAATATAGCCCTTTGGTGCATTTTTAGAAATATGGAGATATGCACCCCCCGTAAGCACAGGCAGGGTTTTATGTGCGGAATCACAACATACAGTCGCCCCGAGGTCTATAGGGTGCTGTGGTTTTTCAAGAAATCTAAGATATGCTCCGTGTGCATTATCCACAAGAAGCGGAATGCCATATTTTCTGCAAACCTTTGAAAGCCCCCCAATATCCTGTATATTTCCGAGATAATCGGGTGATGTGACATACACCGCCGATGGCATTTTTTTGCTGTTTAAAATCTTCTCTTCAAGCATTTCTGCCGTAATTTCACATTTTAAAATACTGTCAAACCGCTCCGGCATTATAAAGTCTATATCCAAATCAAGCAAGGCACAAGCCTGTATAAAAGCCTTATGAACATTCCTCGCTGCCATAATAACAGGTTTTTCGGTATTTGTTTTTTTGACAAGCGAAAGCATTGCATATATCGCAGTTGTAGAGCCTTCTGTCACATAAAAGCTGTGTGCCGTGCCGAAAAGCTCAGAGGCATTATCCTCACTCTCCCGGATTATCCCGTCTGCTGAGCTTAAGACATCCGCACCGCCGATTTCCGTAATATCAAAGCTTTCACAGCCGAGAAAGCTCTCTCCCTTATGCCCCGGCATATGAAAACGTGACATATCCTTTTTTATATATTCATTTACAAAATCAGCTATGGGAGTGTTCATAATCTACCTCTTATTTACCGTTTTCGCTTTCTGCCACCTGCATCATAATTGCACATTCAATTCTCTTTTTAAACAATTCACAGCCGTACTCATAAACTCCGCTGATACTTCCTGTCGAATGATACGAGTTAGCCGCACAACCGCCGGAGCAGTAAAGCTTTGCCCAGCAGTCATTACATTCACTTCTCGAATAAGCATTACAGTGACGGAACTCGTCCTGAATTTCTGTGTTTTTAACTCCGTCCCAGATATTTCCGAGACTGTACTTTTCATCACCTACAAACTGATGACAGGGGAAAAGCTCACCCCACGGTGTGACAGCCATATATTCAGTACCCGAACCGCAGCCTGTAATACGTTTATATATACAAGGTCCGTTTTTAAGGTCAAGCATATAATGATAGAACGTAAACGGACGTCCTTCCTTCTTTCGTTTCAGCATTTCTTTTGCAAGAATTTCATACTGCTCAAATATAATCGGCTTATCAGCCTCTGTAAGTGCATACGGATCATTGGGCGGACACACAACAGGCTCCATACTGAGTTCGGTAAAGCCCATATCAGCCATATGTAAAATATCGTTTGTAAAATCCGTATTATTATGAGTGAAAGTTCCTCTCATATAATAATCCCTGCCGCCGCGTTTTTCGACAAAACGCTTAAACCTCGGCAATATAACATCGTAACTGCCGTTTCCCTGATAATCTTTTCTGAAATGGTCGTGAACCTCACGTCTTCCGTCAAGGCTTAAAACCACATTACTCATTTCACGGTTTAAAAATTCGGTTTTCTCATCATCAAGCAGAACGCCGTTTGTAGTAAGAGTAAATCTGAAATTCTTGTTATACTTTTTCTCAATGCTTCTTGCATATTCCACAAGCTTAACCACAACATCCCAGTTCATAAGCGGCTCTCCGCCGAAGAAGTCGACCTCTAAATTTCGTCTGCTTCCTGAATTTTCAATAAGAAAATCAAAAGCACGCTTTCCAACCTCAAAAGTCATAAGAGAACGCTCGCCCTGATATTTTCCCTGACTTGCAAAGCAGTATGAGCAGTTCAGATTACAGGTATGTGCAATATGCAGACAAAGAGCCTTTATAACATTTGAATTATTTTTATAATTCTTTGCAAGCTCCTCATACTTATCCTCGCTGAACAGCTTTCCCTGAGCCTCCAGCTCTTTTATATCTTCGATGCACTCTAAAATTTCCGCCTCGTCTACATCAGGCAGTTTTTTATATTTTTCAAGAATTTCGGGTACTATTTCGCCGCTTTCTTTTTCTTTATACACAGCGATTATATCATAAGCCACCTCGTCCACAACGTGATCCGCTCCGCTTGCAGTATCCAGAACAATATTATATCCGTTTAATTTATACTGATGAACCATACTTAACCCGTTCTCCTTTAGTTTTTCCCGTTACTTAAAACAGGCGGTGTAAAACTTTTACACCGCCTGTCCGTCTGTTACTTATTTATTAGCATTTTCGCACTGCTGATTTGCAACACCGCAGGATGTTTTGCAAGCTGACTGACAAGATGTCTGACATTCACCGCAGCCGCCATTCTTAACCGATTTTTCAATATTTCTTGTTTCGATTGTCTTAATTCTGCTCATTTTAATAGCCTCCCGTTCATATACTTAAATTTATAACTTAAAATATTATATCATCTTCTCCCGTAAAAATCAAGAGTTAATTCAATATTATTTTAATCCAGCTTCAGCACGGACATAAACGCCTCCTGAGGAACTTCAACCGTTCCCACCTGACGCATACGTTTTTTACCCTCTTTTTGCTTTTCAAGAAGCTTTTTCTTTCTGGTAATATCCCCGCCGTAACATTTAGCAAGCACGTCCTTACGCATTGCACGAACTGTTTCACGTGCGATAATCTTTCCGCCGACTGCCGCCTGAATAGGAATTTCAAACAACTGACGTGGAATTACATCTTTAAGCTTCTCCGCAATCCTTCTTCCCCTCTGATAAGCCTTGTCCTTGTGAACAATAAAAGAGAGAGCATCCACCATTTCTCCGTTTAAAAGTATATCAAGCTTCACAAGGTCGCTCTTTTCAAAGCCCTTAAGCTCATAGTCAAAGGATGCATAACCCCTTGTCTTTGATTTAAGCGCATCGAAGAAATCGTAAATTATCTCATTGAGCGGAAGCTCATAGCTAAGTGATACTCTTGTCGCGTCAAGATAAGTCATATCAATGTAATTACCTCTTCTCTCCTGACAAAGCTCCATAATACTTCCCACATAATCCTTAGGTGTCATAATCTCCGCCTTTACAATCGGCTCTTCCATATAGTCAATAAGCGACGGTTCGGGGAGATTGGTTGGGTTTGCAATATTTAAAACCGTCTTGTCGGTCTTAATTACGTTGTATTCAACGGACGGAGCAGTTGTCACCAAATCAAGGTTATACTCACGCTCTAAGCGTTCCTGAATAATTTCCATATGAAGAAGACCTAAAAATCCGCACCTGAAACCAAAGCCGAGAGCAACCGAGGTTTCTGCCTCAAAGCTCAGCGAAGCATCGTTTAATCTGAGCTTTTCAAGAGCCTCTTTTAAATCGTCGTATCTCGCTCCGTCAGCAGGATAAATACCGCAGTAAACCATCGGCTTAACCTCTTTGTAACCCGGGAGCGGGTCTTTCGCCCCGTTTTGTACAGTGGTTACAGTATCACCCACACGAACGTCAAGAACACTCTTTATACTTGCGGCAATGTAGCCAACCTCGCCTGCCTTAATCTCCTTTGCCGGAAGCATTCCCGACGGATGAAGATAACCAACCTCAACAACATCAAAGGTCGCACCGGTAGCCATCATTTTTATCGTCTGTCCTGCCTTTAAGCTTCCGTCCTTTACCCTTGTATACACTATAACACCCTTGTAGCTGTCATAGTACGAGTCAAAAATAAGTGCCTTAAGCGGAGCTGACTCATCGCCCTCAGGCGGTGGTACAAGCTCTGCAATTTTTTCCAGAACCGCCTCAATGTTTATACCGTTTTTAGCAGAAATAAGCGGTGCTTCCTGAGCCTCGATACCGATAACATCCTCAATTTCCTGCTTAACCTCTTCAGGTCTTGCAGAGGGCAGGTCAATTTTATTTATAACAGGAACAAGCTCAAGGTCATGCTCAAGGGCAAGATAAGTATTCGCAAGAGTCTGTGCCACAATGCCCTGTGCGGCGTCAACTATCAAAACCGCACCCTCACAGGCGGCAAGACTTCTCGAAACCTCATAGTTAAAATCAACGTGACCGGGAGTGTCGATAAGATTGAAAACATATTCTTCCCCATCCTTAGCCTTGTATAAAAGCCTTACGGCACGAGCCTTGATTGTTATACCCCTCTCACGTTCCAAATCCATATTGTCAAGGATTTGCTCCTGCATCTCACGTTTTGTAAGTGCACCCGTAAACTCCAAAAGACGGTCCGCAAGAGTGGACTTACCGTGGTCAATATGTGCTATAATTGAAAAGTTTCTTATATTTTTCTGATAATCACTCATAAACAATTTTCAGCCTTTCAAATATCCGTATTCGGTATATTATACCATACATTTTAGGCTCTTGTCAATTTTCTTTTTTCTACCCTATAACTTTATTTTCTGTGGAATAATTGTTTTGTTGAGATTTCAAAGAAAAATTGATTTCTGACATAAAAATAAGCATAGTTTATGACTATGCTTATAATTTGAAATTTGTATGTAAGCTTGCAGACTATCTCAAATTGTTGAAATGATTTATTCCACAAAAAATTCAGGATGTGCAGACATTCTGTCCTCATCTGTAATTTTTCTAATCACACGGCACGGGTTTCCAACAGCGAGGCTATGCGGCGGAATATCTTTCGTCACAACAGAACCTGCACCAATCACACTGCCTTCTCCAATCGTCACTCCTCCACAAATTGTAACATTGGCTGCAATCCAACAGTTGTCTTCAATTGTAATCTGTTCTGTGTATTCAAGATTTGTAACAACGCCTGTTTTTGTATTAAAAAATGAGTTGCGGTCTTGATAGCAAAGTGGATGAATAGCCGTCAACATAGAAACATTTGGACCAATAAATACACACTCTCCAATGGTAACTCGCCCCTCATCCAACACAGTAAAATTAAAGTTTGCATAGCTGCCTTTGCCTATAGAAATATTAGTTCCAAAGTCAAAATAAATTGGTCCCTGTAAATAGACATTTTCACCTCGATTTGGCAACAGTTCGTCTAAAATTTCTTTTCGCTTTTCTGTTTCAGTTTCAAATGTATCGTTATATAATTTGCATAACCTATGTGCTTTTGTACGTTCCTCTGGCATTCCCTCTGTAAAAGGGTCATACATCAATCTTCCTGCTAACATCTTTTCTCGTTCTGTCATTTTCTCATTTTCTCCTTCCATAAGCCATAATTACTGCTTATTTCTACACTTGAACAAATACAGTAACCTACTTTTGATAGTTGATGACAAATTCTAGCTTATATTTATTTAACAAATCCTATTCTTTACACATATTATAGCATTTATCTTGTATTTCGTCAACGAGTTTACTGCATTTTCAGCAATGTGCCCTGTTATGGCAATCTCCTTCTGGTGGATATCCCCGAAAAAGGTAAAAACCGACACTTATATATATTTGCCTAATAATTTTCCTAAAAAACTATGCTTTTTAGGGGGTAAAATCAATAAAAAAATTGGGTTCGGAAAATCTTCCGGGAAAAACCGACACCTATAAATGACACTTTTGAGAACTAGTCAAGTTCTTCTGCTTGTTGTATCATAAGTTGTATATCTTCTATAAATTGTGAATGTAAGTGGTCTGCAGCAACAAGTCCAAGAAAAATGTCATTGACTTGTGGCAATTCACAGATTAACTTTGCTAATCTCTCTTTACTGTCAATGGCAGTGTAGCCTTTTATATGGTATTCCTTGCATATCTGCTTTAATTTTGTTATTCCGCAATTCCTGAAATATTTTCTCTTGTTAAAAGTGAGCAATCTGTCATTTTCGTCAAAAGTAAAGCCCATAATATTTGATTTTCTTCTCATTTCTTCTGTCAGTTCTTGCAGATTGTTTATATAATGGGTGGTAGGCTTTACATAATCAAGAATATTCCCACCCTTTATATCCTCACTTCGGTATGCTGTCCCTTTTCTTTGCAGTAAATCAATCAGTATGTTTTCAGCGTCATGTCGGGAGGTGGGGTGTTGTTTGTTGTGGCTGATACTCCAATTATGCTTGAATACATAAAGTGCAAGATATAAAGGCAAATACACCGTAGCAACACCAGTCAAGTTTTTGTTAATATGTCGCTTTAATTGAATGTGAAAACTATCAATATCATTCAATGTCAAGTGTTTTTCGGCTTTCAATCTCTCAAACTCTGCAAAACTTAATCTTCCGT
>JAZQLM010000092.1:0-4403 GCA_045542655.1 Clostridia bacterium
TTTCCACGCTTGAGGACGTTAAAAGACTTTCAAAAATGAAGCTTGCCGGTGCGATAATAGGCAAGGCTCTTTATACAGGTGATATAGATTTAAAGGAAGCGGTCAGAATTTCAAAGGAGGCGGAATAAAATTGATTACAAAAAGAATAATTCCTTGCCTTGATGTAAAAAACGGTCGTGTGGTAAAGGGTGTAAACTTTAAGGGAGTATCTGATGTATCTTCACCTGTTGAGCTTGGAATGTACTATAGCAGTGCAGGTGCTGATGAGCTTGTTTTTTATGATATTCAGGCATCCTATGAAAACAGGGGACTTTTTACGGATATTTTGAAAAAGGTTGCTGAAAATATATTTATACCTCTTACTGTAGGCGGCGGAATAAATACACTTGAAGATTTTGACAGAGTTTTAAAATGCGGTGCGGATAAGGTTTCTGTCAATTCGGGTGCAATTAAAAATCCGAAACTTATAGGTGAGGCGGCAAAAAAATATGGCAATCAATGTGTTGTTTTGTCCGTTGATGTAAAGCGTGTAGACGGAAAATTCTGTGTTTTTGCAAAGGGTGGTAGAGAGAATACAGGGATTGATGCCCTTGAATGGATAAAAAAGGGCGAAGCAGCGGGTGCAGGAGAGATTGTTGTAAATAGCATCGATACTGACGGCGTAAAAGGCGGATTTGACCTTGAAATGCTTGAAAAGGTTGTAAACATAACAGATATTCCTGTTATAGCGTCAGGTGGTGCCGGTGGAATTGATGATTTTAAAACTCTTTTCAGAGAGGTTCCCGAGGTTTCGGCAGGACTTGCGGCTTCAATTTTCCATTTCGGAGAGGTGGAGATAAGTGACCTGAAAAAAGAGCTTTTAAAAAGTGGAATTAACACAAGAATTGTGTAATTTTTATAAGGAGAATTGGTATGATAAACATAGATGAATTAAAATTTGACGAAAAAGGGCTTATTCCCGCAATTGTGGTTGATGCAGAGAGTATGAAGGTGCTTACTCTTGCATATATGAACAGAGAGAGCCTTGAAATAAGTATGAAAGAAAAGAAAACCTGTTTCTTCTCACGTTCAAGACAGGAGCTTTGGAGAAAAGGCGAGACCTCCGGTAATTTTCAGCATATTGTAAAAATTACAGCTGATTGTGATAAGGACGCACTTACGGTACTTGTTAAAAAGGACGGTCCTGCTTGTCATACAGGTGCGGATTCCTGCTTTAATGATACAGTTTTTGAAACGGGAGAAGAGCCGTTTTCCATAAAAGGACTTAAAAATCTTATAGAGGGAAGAAAAACTGATAAAAAGGAAGGCTCATACACTACATATCTTTTTGAAAAGGGTATTGATAAGATACTTAAAAAGGTCGGAGAAGAATGTACTGAGGTAATTATCGCCGGAAAGGCAAATGATAAGGCTGAAACAATTTATGAAATTTCAGACCTTTTGTACCACGTTCTTGTCCTTATGGTTGAAATGGGAATTGATACCGATGATATTTTGAAGGAGCTTGCTTCAAGACATATCATTGACCATAAGGTTAAACAGGAGAAAATGACTAAATAAAGAATTTATTTTAAAAGGTGATATATTTTGAAACAGAAGTTTGCACATAAGCTTATATGCCATATAATGACAGTTATTCTGTCTGTCTGCGTGCTTGCGGGATGTAAGGAAGCTAAAAACACTAAAGACGGCTTTGAGGTTGTAACCTCTTTTTATCCTATGTATGTTTTTACAAAAAACATTACAGAGGGTGCAAATAATGTCACTGTAAAAAATATGACACCCGCCGATACAGGTTGCCTGCACGATTATCAGCTTATGCCACGGGACCTTAAAATGCTTGAAAAAGCCGATTTGCTTGTTATCAATGGGTTTGGTATGGAAGCTTTTATGGATAAAGTTATCAAAGATACCAAGGGAATTAAAATAGTTGATACCTCAGAGAATGAAAGTATTAAGCCGGTAAGCTACAGCGGCGAAGAAAACCCTCATATCTGGCTTTATATAAGAAATGCAATAAGACAAATAGATGCAATAACCGATGCACTGTGTCTTTATAATCCCGAGAACACAGCGGTATATCTTTCTAACAGAAGTAATTATGTGCACAGCCTTAATGAGCTTGACAGGGAATTTAGTGAAGCTTCAATGGAATTTTCTTATAAAAAAATAATAACGACACACAGTGCGTTTGATTATATGGCTTTTTGGTATAATATGGACATTGTCGGCACGGTTATGAGTGACCACAATTCCGAGCCGTCAACAGCCGAGCTTGCCGAACTTGTGAATATAGCAGAATCTGAAAATGTCAGTGCGATATTTAAAGAGCCTGATTATCCTGAAACATCGGTAAATACTTTGTCGAAGGAAACCGGAATACCCGTATATACACTTGATCCGATGGTAACGGGTGAGGAAGGTGAATATAAGGGTGTTTATGAAAGCGTAATGAGAAAAAATCTGGATGTACTGAGAGAAGCTCTCAGATAAAGTGGTGGTGTCACAATGGAATTTTCAGAAAATATAAAGAGCTGCGGAAAATGCGGTGTGAAAATTAGAAATCTGAGCGTTGCCTCTGAGGGTAAAGCTATTTTAAGCGATATAAATCTTAATGTGCATTGTGGAGAATTTGTTGCACTTATCGGAAGAAACGGTGCAGGAAAGACAACACTTTTGAATGCAATTTTAAATGAAATAAAATACGAGGGAAGTATTGAATTTGTTGACCATTGCGGTTGCGGTATAAATCACGCACATGTGGGCTATGTTCCTCAGCATTTATATTTTGACAAGACCTCACCTGTGAGTGTCTGTGATTTTTTGAGTGCGTATTTAAGTCAGAGACCGGTTTTTTCGGGGAACAAAAAGGTAAGAGAAAAAATTATAAGGATGCTTGAAAAGGTCGAAATTGCAGAGCTTTGCGACCGACGTCTCGGCGAGCTTTCCGGAGGGGAGCTTCAAAGAGTTATGCTTGCATTTGCTCTTAATCCCGTTCCTGATGTGCTTATCTTAGATGAGCCGATTTCGGGTGTTGACCAAAGGGGTATGGATATTTTTTATAAGCTTGTGGCTGACCTCAGAAAAGAGCATCATTTAGCAGTTGTTCTTGTTTCTCATGATTTCGCACTGGTTGAAAAATATGCAAGCAAGGTTGTGCTTATAGATAAAGAAATTAAAGCCTGCGGAACGGCTGAGGAAGTGTTTGAGAGCAGGGCATTTTCTGAAATATTCGGGTATCCATTGGCGAGAGGAGAGGCTTAATGGAATTAGTATACAGTTTTATTGAAACAGTTTTTCCGTTTGAAATATTCAAATATGACTTTATGAAAAATGCGTTGTTGGCAGTTTTGCTCATTACACCGCTGTTTGCTGTTGTCGGAACAATGGTTGTAAACAATAAAATGGCATACTTTTCGGATGCACTCGGACACTCTGCGTTGACAGGTATAGCGATTGGGACTTTGCTTGGCATGAAAAATCCTCTTATTTCGATGGTCGCTTTTGCAGTAATTTTTGCATTGGGACTTTCCTATTTAAAGGCAAAGGATAAGTCATCAACGGATACTCTTATAAGTGTTTTTTCTTCTTCTGCAATTGCACTGGGACTTGTGATACTGTCAGTCAGCGGAAGCTTCTCAAAATATACAACATATCTTGTGGGCGATATATTGAGCGTTACAGAAGCGGATATAGTATTTCTTGTTCTGACATTTTTGATTGTTTGCTTTGTGTGGCATATTATATACAACGACTTACTTATAATCAGCATAAATCCATCTATTGCAAAGAGTAAGAATATAAGGGTAAAGCTTATAGAAAATGTTTTTCTTGTGCTTGTTGCGGTTATAGTAACCCTGTCAATTAAATGGGTAGGTATTCTTGTGATTAATTCTCTCTTGATAATTCCCTGTGCATCAGCTAAAAATATATCCAGAAATATGAGGCAGTACCAGAACCTTTCAGTTATAATAGGATTGTTTTCGGGGGTTTGCGGACTCGTTGTATCTTTTTATACGGATACTGCCGCAGGTTCTGCAATTGTATTGGTTGCTGCTGCCGTTTATTTTGTTACAGTAATTTTCAAAGCTGTCAGAAGAGTTTAACCGTTTCATTAATTTTGAGGCGGTTTTTATTATTTTAAGAAAAATTTTTTTATTTTAAATAATTATTTGTTGAATATGTATAAATTATGTTATTTTAAGTTAAATAAATGCAAAATACTTGTAATTTAAGATAAATTTTGATATAATAATATATATTATTATGATAGATATTGTATGAAAATGCCCGGAGGTGTATAAATGAATTACACATTGCTGACAGATTTTTATGAGCTTACAATGGCAAACGGATATTTTGAAAACGGTATGCACGATAAGATTGCGTATTTTGATATGTTT
>JAZQLM010000093.1:0-2797 GCA_045542655.1 Clostridia bacterium
AAAAAATTTGAATATTTTTGAAGAATTAACACCTTCTGAAATGTTTATTATAAGTGAAAGGGTAAAAAATACTCTTTTAATAAACTTTCAGGAGGTGTTTTTTGTTATTTGACAAATTAAAGTAGTAAATAAAATATCGGAACGGGTAAATTTGTATACTACGAAAAAACGTAGGGTTTGGCGTTTACGACAAACCGAGATATGAAAGGGGTGATACCGATGTTTATATAATCAATTTTACCAAATATTACCATAATATTAATTTGTTGTAACAAACACAATAAAAAATGGTAAAATTATTGTATAGTTTATATAAATATATTATAATAAGCTAAAAAGTACAAAGCTTGGTAAAAATATTCAAGCTCTGTACAATCAAAAAAGGAGATGTAAATATGTTAAAGAAAAGTTTTGAAACAAAAAAAGTATTGTCATTCATTTTATCGGTAGTTTTAGTTATTTGTACAACAATGTTTTCATTTGCAGAGAGCGAAACAGAGACAGCGGAAATTACGTCTCCGGTTTCTGAAACGCAGGAGCAAGCGGAAACAGAAAATGAGAGTGTTACAGAGGAAGATGATGAAAACGGTGCTGTTGACACCTCAGAGACAACCGATGATGAAGCTTCCTCTGATAACATAAAAAAAGATAAAAATGAGCTTTTGAAAAAACGTGAAGAGTTTAGTAAAAAATATCAGAATTCAGCAATAAGAACAATGGACGAGGTTCTTGAAATTATTGATGAAGACTGTGATGTTGAGATCAGTGGCGGCAGTACTAAATATGATGTCAGTGCTACATATGAATTATCAAATGAAGATGTTGAGGCATTTAAAAAAGATTTAAGAACTTATGTAGAAAAGCTTGTGGCTTTAAGCAGTGATGATGAAATCACCATAACAAAAACTTATGATATTTCTGATTATAATGTAAGAGTTGATCTTCTTGTACCAATGACAGGCGGCGGTTCACGGAGATATGTGATGTATCGCTACGGTTCACTTGGAGCTTCGTTTTGCGACGGCAGACGGTATTCCGTAAAAAATCCCGATGCAATTATTGATTATATGATTGAAGCAAGAAGTTCTGTGTTTGGAGATTACACGGATACCAAAAATAAGTATACGGATAGTACGAAGGTTTACGAGGATGTATTAACTATTGATTTGGAAAATTCAATTTTAAAATATCCCGACAAAAACAGACGAATTACTATTAAGGAAAGCTTAGAATTTGATGTTGAACTTACTTCAAGATTTAATTACGGAATATGGCAGGAGCTTGGAGCAAAGGGGGACATCCTGCATTGTACTTTGCTGAGATTTGACGAAAGAACTTGCGTATATACAATGATTACATTAAACGGTCCGAAAGGAGAAAAATGCTTTATTTCAAAAGGCGGTGATTCTTCAAATATTGCCTACTCCAGTGCGGGGGACGGCTTAGGAATGATTGTGTCTACGGACTATTCTGCAAATAACATTGTAGAGAATGGTGTATGGAAGAAGAAGGTCGGATATTCACCTGAAAAAAATGTATATTTTCGCATAAGAAAAAGCGGTGTCAATTTTGATGGCGAAGTGAGTAAGGAAGGGTTAAAATTCGATATAACTAAAGGGTATGATAATTATTCTAATATGCATGCTAAAAATATAGAGTATGAAGCTCTTGTTGAGGAAGAGGTTCTGAGGGAATATGGCAGTGTTTTGAAAAAACTCGGCGGTAGCTATGAGAGTGAATTGCAGGAAAAGCCGGAGGAAGAAAAGAAAGAGACCACTGTACCAAAGAAAAAAAGCGATGCCTCATCAATGGAAATAGATGACAAAAAAGAGACTTCAAAAACGGAAACAGAGACAGAAATATTATATTTAAGAGATATTCTTATACTTGAGCAGGATATTGAAAATGAATTTTTGATTTTCAAGAAAAATGATGAAAAGTATATGTTCCGTATAGCAGACGATACAAAGATAAGCTCTGAAAAAGGTCTTGAAATGATATTTGAGGGTGGAGCAAAAATGCGGATAAGATATGAATGTAATTCAAAAAGCGGCGAACCTGTTATGAATGGTGGATATGTAGATTTAAAGAGCTTTGAAGTACAGATTGATCCGAATGAGCTTGTACCGACAGAGAGAAAGCCGCACAGCTGGGAAACGGAAAAGGAAGAACTTAAAAAGTATGATATAATGCACGGAGACGAGGACGGAGCTTTTCGTGAGGAAGACAACATAACGAGAGCTGAAATTGCGGCGGTTACGTGCAGAATGCTCGGAGTAGACGAAGAAAACGAAAAAGCGGAAGCAGTCGGATTTGAAGATGTTGCAGACAATCACTGGGCAAGCGGTTATATAGAAAATGCACAGAGCCTCGGAATATTAAACGGCTATGGTGACGGAACGTTTATGCCTGATAACAACATAACCTATGAAGAGGCGATAAAGATTTTTGTAACATCGCTTGGCTACGGAGAAAGAGCTATGCAGCTTGGTGGTTATCCTACAGGATATTTGAAGGTAGCAGAGGAGCTTTCTTTGAGTGAAGAAATAGAATTTTCGCCGACGGACTTTGCCTCACGTGTGGATATAGCACATCTTGCAGCAAAGACAATAAATATCCCTATTTACGGTCAGGAAATTATAATGAAGGACATTTTGATTGAACAAAATTAAGTAACCTAAATGGCAGAAGCCTTCAGTATGGATATGCTTAAATTTCTATTCTGAAAAGCAATATTACAGGGCGTGTCTTGGTTTGTGAGATTATACAGACTATGACATGCCCTGTTTATTGGGTT
>JAZQLM010000094.1:0-1557 GCA_045542655.1 Clostridia bacterium
TGTTATATATTTTATATGGAGGCTGATGATACTTCCATATTTAATATATAAGTATAAAAAATCAAAAAATAAAAACAGGAGTTAATCAACAGTAAAATTTTTCTAAAAAAGTTATTGACAATTGGTTTTTGTTATGTTACAATCAAAATACGGGTTCAGCACAGTGCGTGCTGAGCTGAAAAGTGAAAATAGTAAAAGAGGTGTTGATTACGGCTAAGGAAATCGAGCTTATAACCGATGAAATGTCTAAGATTATAACCGGTGTTGTTGAAAGAATGGCAACTGAGGACGGAGCACATACCGTTACGGTACGAAGAGTCCTTGATGAGCTTGGAATTACTAACCGTGTTTTCTACAACCGTTTTCACAACATAGACGAGGTTTTGCAGATTATATATAAAAGAGCGGTCCTCAGGATGCAAAAGAGCATAAAGACCGAATTTGATGACAGCCGTGATTTTTTTGAATATGTTATGGAGGTTGCTGTCAATACTTTAGTAAATACCTATGATATAAAAATGCAATTCAGCAGATATATGTTTGAACACGACTCTCTTACGGAGAATAACCGTATATGGTGGTCAAATGAAATAAAGAAGCTGATTTCATTTGCTAAAAGCAACTTGCTTATAAAGGACGTGGACGAGGACACACTCTCTTATACAATCTGGTGTTTTTGCCGTGGCTTTAATGCCGATGCGGTCAGCAGAAATCTCTCAAAGGAAGATGCGGTACGGTACTTTAAATTCGGGTTCGGCTGCTTCCTTGAAGGACTTAAAATTAATCATACTTAATTTTTTAAACAGAGTTTTGCTCTGTTTAAAAATATATCAGCACGCTGTGTGCTGAAAAATGTCGAAATAAATATTTTTTAAAACTGTGCAGAGCTTTGCTCTGTAAAAAATATATCAGCACACTGTGTGCTGAAAATTGTAAAACACTGTAAAATTTTGGCGTAAGCAGCCAAGGGAAGGAAAAAGCAGATGAGTATAAAATTTTTGGGTACAGGGGCATATGTTCCTGAGGAAGTAATCACAAATGATGATTTATCGAAGCTTGTAGATACTTCTGATGAATGGATTTCCCAGAGAGTCGGGGTAAAGGAAAGGCGTGTATCAACGACTGAGACGGCGGCTGATTTTGCGGTAAAGGCGGCAGAGGCGGCACTTAAATCGGCAGGGATAGGTGCGGACGAGCTTGATTTGATAGTTGCTGCAACCATATCGTCAGAAACGCTTTGCCCGACTGTTGCAGGCTGGGTACAGAGTGCAATCGGTGCGAGCTGTCCTGCCTTTGATGTTAATTCGGCGTGCAGCGGATTTTTGTTTGCACTTGACACGGCGGTTTCATATATAATGAGGGGAAACGTAAAAAAAGCTCTTATAATCGGAGCAGAGCGACTCAGCAAGCTTGTTGACTGGAGTGACAGGGGAACCTGTGTTATTTTCGGTGATGGGGCAGGTGCGGCGATAATTGAAGCCGGAGACGGCTACCTTTCTTCAAAGCTTTACACGGCAGGGGGAAACGAGGTAATTGAAATTCCGACCTTTGCAGGGG
>JAZQLM010000095.1:0-2045 GCA_045542655.1 Clostridia bacterium
GCAGGTTTAATAAACACGCTCCTGAAAGTGTCAGGCAAATAAGATACAGCACAGATTTTGAAACAGTCTTTATTTCTGGAATAAGTGTATCGGAAAGTATTTCCTTGAATTTTTCAAAGGATAAATCTATTTCACCATTTAACGCCTTATCTATTATGCTTTTTACACTAAAATCCGGAATCAGATTTTCAGAATATGAAAACCCATTTTCATCTAACTCTGTCTCTATTTCCTGAGCATACGATTTTGCATATTCTTCTATTATATTTTCGTATTCATCAGCATATACAGATGTATACATTCCAAGCATCAGTATTAAAATTAAAAAAATTCTTTTCATAGGCATTAAAACGAATAAATTATTCCGTCAATTATTGAAATCATTTTGTATGCGATAGGCATTGAAAGGGATATAATTGCTATTTTTCCTGCAAGATTAATTTTTGCCGCTATTGCATTCTCTCCTGCATCCTGACAAAGAGTTCCGCCTATTTCGGTAACATACGAAATACCGATAACCTTAAAAACAGGATAAATATATTCTATTTCTATCCCTGCCGCTGACGTAAGCTCCTTTAAGGAGGTAATTACATTTTTTAATGACGGAAGTATATAAAGCATAATTATAAGCGTGCTTAGAAGTGATAAAGCAAGTGAAAGCTCCGGCCTTAAGCTTTTTAAAAAAATACATAAAATACAGGAAACAAGTCCGAGTGCCGTTATTTTAAATATATCCATCTTTTGCACCTTTATCTTTCTTTTTGACAAAAAGTATAATTTTTGTTAACGTCAGTATCCCTACAAACTGAAAACATTTTTGATAGTATCAAACAAATAGCTTATCTGATCAATAATCATAAGTAAAACAACTATCAAACCGGCAATAGTAGTGAGCATTGCCTGATCTTCTCTTCCGCTTCTTACAAGCAGTTGATTAAGCACAGCGACTAAAATTCCTATTGCCGCAACCTTAAAAATTAAATCAACACCTGCCATAAAAGTCAACCTTTCTGTTATTTAAGTAATTATTCAACATAATATCAGCACAATAAAAATCCCGCCAAGTAACCCAAGTCCTCTGTACATTTTTACATTTTTACCGGCAATTTGTCTTGCTTCATCCTCATAATATTTAAGTTTTACGTAGCATGCCTTTATATTAGCAATTTCATTTTCAGCATTCATATGACCGATACAGTTGCAAAAATCCAAAAGCACATTCTTTGTATTCTCACTTACCTCAAGCTCTGAGCTGTATTTTTCAACAGCCGTCCTGAACAAAGCCCCGACACTTGTACTTCTTCCCTCTTTAAGTTCATTTGAAAGAAAGGAGTATATTTTTTTCACCGTTCCTGACTGATTTTTAGAAATACGTTCAAACGCTTCGTGAAGCGGAAGTCTTAGAAATGATATATCAAACTCAAGCATTTTCATAGAATTTGCAAACGCCTCGGTTTGCTTAACAGCTATTTCATATTTTGAGGCATAAGTAATTCCTATGTACGCAGAGCCCATAATTATAATCAGTGCTGACATTATCCCCGATAAGCTAAACAAATCCGCATCACCTTTCCCACTTGCTTACATCGTAAGCTGTACCCTTTACACGCTTATTCGGACCAATCCCCTCAACCGATAAAAGTATTATTTTTTCAAAGCCACCTTTTCCAATAAGCTGTCTCAAAAATTTTCGTTCCTTGATTTCGGAAACAGATTTTCCGTGGGCACTTCCTATAACCGAAACCCCCGTACCAAAACATTGTTCTACCGCACAAGCATCCTCACAATTTGAAATTTCATCTGAAATTATAACCTGCGGTGACATTGTTCTTAAAAGAATTGTTACAGCTTCTTTTTTAGGTGCATTTTCGATTACATCTGACTGAATACCAATGTCGTTTTGCGGAACACCATTGTGCATTGCGGATATTTCACCTCTGTCATCAGCAATTCCAACCTTAAAGCCTTCGTTTGAAATTTTTCTTGCAATATCTCTTATTATTGTTGTTTTACCTACAAGGGGCGGTGAAACAAGAAGTGTATTT
>JAZQLM010000096.1:0-6589 GCA_045542655.1 Clostridia bacterium
GTGTAGTTATAGTTTCTTATATAGAGTGCAAAATTTCCGTCATAAGAAAATGTAAATGTATCCTTATCTATATCAACAGCAATTTTTAAAGGCTCGTCCATTTTGTCATTCCAGTAGCAAAGGTTACCCATATCACCATTCACATCCGCACTCTGTAAGAAAAGAAGTGATTTTCCGTCCGGTGACAAAACATAGGAATTGTGTACACCGGTTGAAACTGCTGTCTTTTTCTTTCCGTTAAATATGCGGACAAGACTTCCGCTTTTTGCCTTTACATCATAATTTTCAAAATAGTATGTATACATACCGTTTTCGGAATTTGTAACCAGCTTACCGCCGTCAATAATTTCCGATAAAGCTAAAGCATCATCAGAGTCAGAAACAGAATTAATGTCAACCGTATTTTCAGTAAGCAAAACTGGTTTTTTTCCACAGCTAAGATATGTGGAATTGTCCTTACTGTAAACAACAGGAAGCAAGGTACGTTCTCTGTTTATAAAAGCACCCGCACAAAGAACTATTAACGAAATTAAAAGGATAATTCCCAAAATTCCGCCATAAAATGCAATATACATTTTATTCTGCGGACTAATCGAAGAAAAACCTGATACAACCTTGTTTTTATCAAGCTTAAGATTTACCGCACTATTTGTTCTATTATTTTTTTTCTTCTTTTTAATGAGAAATCTTTTCTTAAAAATTTTCTTTCTGCCGGAAGTCTTTTTGAACTCCTCATTCATTGTTCTTCTCAGCAAATTCATATCTTCCTCAGAGGCTATTGTATATTTAAAATCACAATTATCAAGCTTTGGATTATCGGTTTTTGTAAGAAGCTCCTTACAAAAAGGACATTTAACCGTATCATTTGTTAAATCGGCACTGCAATTATGACACTTCATACAAATTCCTCCTTTCTGTAACATATTTATAAAATTATATCATAAAAAAACGTAAAACACAACATAAAATTATTTTGTTTCAAGTTCTTTTACAAATTCTTTTTCTTTTTGAGTTAAATTTGCCCTGCCAAGCAAGGACTTACGTTTTCTGAGCGTTGTTTCAATTGCCTTTTTCCTTTTCCACTCAGAAATAATTTTATGGTTTCCGGACATCAAAACCTCCGGAACCTCCATACCGTTCCACACGGCAGGTCTTGTATACTGCGGATATTCAAGCAATCCCTTAAAATGTGATTCCTCGGAATAAGATGCCTCTTCCTTTAAGACACCGTCAAGCATACGGGCAGTTGCATCAACCACCGCAGCAGCAGCAATTTCACCGCCTGTAAGAACAAAATCACCAAGCGAAATTTCATCATCTACTATCAAATCAAGTATTCTTTGGTCAACACCCTCATAATGTCCGCAAAGTATCACTATATGCTCTTTTTTTGAAAGCCTTTTCGCAGTTGACTGACGAAAGGTTTTACCCTGAGGTGACATATATACTGTATACGGCTTATAATCAAGTCCGGAAGTGATTGAATTATATGCCTGAAATATAGGCTCTGCCTGCATAACCATGCCTGTGCCGCCACCGTAAGGATAGTCGTCAACCTGTCTGTGCTTATTGAATGCAAAATCCCTGATTTGTATGCAGTTAATCTCGAGTATTCCCTTTTCCCTCGCACGGCCTATTATACTGTCACCGAGCACACTCTCAATCATTTCGGGAAAAAGCGTAAGTATATCAAATCTCATTTTCATCTACCAGCCCCTTTAAAAGCTTAACCTTTATGAGCTTTTCGTCAGTATCAACACTTAAAATTGTTTCGTCAAGAACAGGAATTAATATAGGCTTACCGCTTTTGGTATCTTTAAGTGAATATACATCATTACTTCCTGTTTTAATTACATCATCAATACTGCCAAGGTATTTACCCTCTTTAGTTTCAACTCGGCATCCAAGTAAATCTGCTATATAGTAAACGCCGGGAGGAAGTTCTCCGAGCTGCTCTCTTTCAACTTCAATTACGGTATTTTTCAGAAGCTCCGCTTCATTAATGCTTTCAACACCGCAAAGCTTTGCAATTATCATACCCTTGTGTATTCTCGCTCTTTCAAGCTTGTAGCAAACATCATTTGCAATTATACTCTCAAGTTCAAAAAATATTTCGGGATCGTCACACCACGGCTGAATTTTAACTTCGCCTCTCAGGGCGTGAGTATTTGTTATTTTCCCTATTTCAATTGTACTTTTTTTCATCATTTTACCTCATAAAATACGGCAAATTAAATTTTTGTAGCACAAATGAGGACTGCAAAACAGTCCTCACTAAATGCACAAACTAAACTATTTCAACCGTAACACGTTTATTTTCGTGACTTGCGGCTGCTTTAACAACAGTTCTGATTGCTTTTGCAATTCTTCCCTGCTTTCCGATAACCTTACCCATATCGTTTTCTCCAACATGAAGCACCAAGGTATGTGAATCACCGTTTACTGTTTCGTTAACAGTAACAGCATCCGGATCAGAAACCATGGATTTTGCAATAAATTCTAAAAGTTCTTTCATAATAAACCGCCTTTTAGTTATTAGATAATACCTTTGTTTTTGAGTAAACGTTTAACAGTATCAGTCGGCTGAGCACCGTTAGCAATCCATTTCTGAACCTTTTCAGCATCAATGTTTACTGATACAGGCTCTGTTAAAGGATTGTATGTTCCAACCTCTTCAATAAATCTTCCATCACGTGGGTATCTTGAATCAGCTACAACCACACGATAAAACGGAGCCTTCTTTGCTCCCATTCTTCTTAAACGAATTTTTACTGCCATAATAAATTACCTCCGTAAATATATAAAATTAATTATTTTTAAATTTATTTAAACGGGAAACCCATTCTTCCCATTTTTTTCATTCTTCCAAGCTGCTTAGACATCTTACCGCCTGTAAGCTGCTTCATCATTTTCTGCATCTGCTCAAACTGTTTAATAAGAGCATTGACCTCTGCAACAGTTGTTCCGCTTCCCTTTGCGATACGTTCCCTTCGCTTTGGAATAAGCTTATCACGGTTTTCTCTTTCACCAACCGTCATCGACTTAATTATCGCCTCAACGTGCAAAAGCCTTTTATCATCAAAATCAACATTCTGAAGTGCCTTCTGGTCAACACCCGGAATCATCCCCATAAGCTGATTAAGCGGTCCCATTTTTTTAACCTGCTGCATCTGTTCAAGAAAATCGCTGTAGGTAAATGTCTGTGAACGCATTTTTTGCTGAAGCTCATATGCTTTTTTCTCGTCAATTGCCTGTTCAGCTTTTTCTATAAGACTAAGCACATCACCCATACCAAGAATACGGGATGCCATTCTCTCGGGGTGAAACGTTTCCAAATCAGAAAGCTTTTCTCCCATACCGCAGAATTTAATCGGCTTTCCGGTAACGGCACGGACAGACAACGCCGCACCACCTCTTGTATCACCGTCAAGCTTTGTTAAAACAACCCCTGTAATATCGAGCTTTTCATTAAAGGTTTCGGCAACATTCACCGCATCCTGACCTGTCATTGAATCAACGACAAGAAGAATTTCAGACGGCGAAAGGCTTTCCTTTATATTTTCAAGCTCACTCATAAGCTCCTCGTCCACATGAAGACGACCGGCTGTATCTATAATCAGAATATCATTTGAATGAAGCTTTGCATGTTCATATGCTTCATTTGCAATCCTTACAGGCTCTTTTGAGTCCTCGATTTTAAAAACTGGAAGTTCAAGCTGAGAAGCAACCACCTCAAGCTGTTTAATAGCGGCCGGACGGTAAACGTCACAGGCACACAAAAGAGGTCTCTTCCCCTGTTTTTTAAGTATTCCGCCAAGCTTTGCGGCAGTTGTGGTCTTACCTGCACCCTGAAGTCCTGCCATCATTATGACTGTAGGAGGCTTTGAAGATATATTAATCTTTTCAGCTTCCTTACCCATAAGATTTACAAGCTCTTCATTAACTATTTTTATAACCTGCTGTGCCGGTGTAAGGGACTCCATTACCTCACTTCCGACAGCACGCTCCGAAACCGTTTTAATAAAGTCCTTAACAACCTTAAAGTTTACGTCTGCTTCTAAAAGTGCAAGCTTAACCTCACGCATTGCATCCTTTAAATCCTTTTCGCTGACCTTACCCTTGCCACGCAGCTTTTTAAACGTATTTTGCAGTTTATCCGATAAGCTTTCAAAAGCCATCTAATCAGCTCCTTTCAAGAATTATAAAGATTGTTCAGCCGGACAGTAATTAAACGAACCTGATAACCACTGTCAGTCTAAGTAAGGTTTACCTCATTTATTATAGTAAGAATTTTGTTTATTTTCCGTTTTAAGTTATCGGATAAAATTCTTATGTCGGGTGACTTCTCAATATCAAGTATTATTTCATCAATCTCAGAAAGCTTATTTTGTATACCGAGAAACTTTTTTGCTATGCCGAGCTTATTCTCAACATCATACAAAACAGCCTCGGCACGCTTGATATTATCACGGACTCCCTGCCTGCTTATACCTGAATTATCAGCTATTTCAGCAAGTGACAGGTCATCATTGTAATAAAGCTCAATTGCCTCGGCCTGCTTTTCGGTAAGCAAATTACCGTATATATCATACAATAATGTTATCTCTACATTTTTTTCCATATAAATGCACCCGAAAATTTACCCCTAAAAAATAATAATGTAAAGCTTTTAAACTTTACATTATTATTTTACACTAATTAAGTTGATTTGTCAAGCATTTTTTTAAACTTTTTTAATCTCTTAATAAAACCTTATGCGGAATCCAAAGTACAAAGCAAATTTTTGTCAAATGAACTAAAGCAGCGGACATCACCTTTCCAAGTCCTAACTGGGTAAACACCTTATAAGGAAGAAACAACCACGTGTAGTACGGCTCAGCATTAAAAGCCGCCATAACAATATTTAAAGAGGCAAATATAATAAGTACTGTAAAATTAGTTATGTAATAAAGCTCCCTCTCCCCTGCAAACAAATAATATTCAACAAGACACTTATGAAGATGTATAAGTATCAATCCAATGCAGAAAAGCATTATTATTCCGCTTCCGATATTTGTAGATGCAAGAACTCCCGTGTAAAACAAAAAGGCAAAAATCACAGATATTAAAATTTCAAAAATAAATGTTTCTCTTAATCTTGCAAATAAAAACGGCATTTTTATCCCCCTTACACCTTAAAGGCTGCTGATTAAAACAGTCCATTCTTCCTCGTCCCACTCCACTTTTTTCCCAAGAGCCTCCGAAACAGCCCTTGCCGGAACAAGAGTTCTGCTTCCGAAAAGCTGTGGCGGAACATCAAGCTCCATCTCTTTAACCTCTCCTGTTAATACGTCGGCTAAAGTAAGCTTTTTTTTACCGATTTTCATAGTTATAATACAGCTTTTATAAGTGGCAACGATAAGCTGTGCGTCACCTATCCACTCAACCTCTGCACCAAGCTCCTCGTAAATCTTTCGCATAGGAACTAATGTACGGCCGTCTGTAAGCCTCGGCTGTTCATCAAATTCAATTATTTTTCCGTCTATTTTAACTGTAACAATTTTTTCGTTATTCTGTGCCTCTGCAAATACCGGCACTGTGTATAAAAAAGTAAAAATTAAAACCGTACAAATTAATTTTTTCATTATTTTCTCTCCTATATAGCTTTAAAGGCAGAGTGCAGAATTTTCCGCACCCTGCCTTTAAAATGAGGTTATCAATCAATAAATATCAATAATTCAATTTATTCAAAAACATCTGTAATCTCAGTACTTATAATATTATTATAATCCACAGTACCTAATTCAACACCTTTTTTAGTGAGCGTTACAGCAGGACTGCTTGTTGTCATAATGTCCTCAAAATCAAATGCTGTGATTTCAATTTCAGGTCTTAAATAATTTTTCATTTTATGTTCCTCCGTCTCCTAAATTTCATTAATAAAATCCGATGCTCTTGCCTCAACAACATCACCGTATATCGGTTCTTCACCTATAACAACAAAAGGCTTCATAACTATAACAGAATCAAATGAATTTTCAGGAATAGCCTCTACAACTGCATTAAACCAGCCATCTGTTAAGTTTTCTTCAGTGCTGTCAAATTTGCATCCTTTGTTTTCATCAAAATCACCGTAAATGAACATACCGTATTTTTCAATCTCTGCGTTTTTAAAATCAGTGTAGAACGCATTAAACGAAATTGAAGCAGTATTATCATTTACTATTCCGTAGGTTTCTGTTGAAAAAGCAGTCTCTTCAGAAGCAGGAGCTTCAACATAACCGTTAAATACTGCACCTTTGCCGATTTCGATATTTGCAGGAGCTTCTTCAATGAGATATACATTTTCGTTAATTGTACCGCCTGTAATGCTTACAGAAGAATCCTCACTCCAAGCACCGCCTTCTGTTGTGCAGTAGATTTTTGAGCCTGTATCTTCAAGCTTTGAAGTTCCGTTAACCCAAGCCTTAGCAGTTGACCTTATTTCGCCGCCCGTAACAGACAATGAGCCGTTAACAGTCTTTGAACCCGGATTCTGCATCCAAATTGCACTATACCCCTCAATTAAACCGCCGTTAATTGTAACGCTGTTTTTATATGTTGTGCTGTT
>JAZQLM010000097.1:0-2747 GCA_045542655.1 Clostridia bacterium
CGACACATTAGGTTCAACGGTTTGTCCTTACTGCGGACAAGGGGCCATTGTGAAAGGTCAGTTTGAAGGAACACTCAGACCTGACTATATCATTCCATTCAAGGTTGACAAGAAAGCGGCTATGGCAGCATTTGAAGGAGATTTCAAAAATGCACCGTTCCTGCCCGATGAATTTAAGAGCAAAAAGAAAATTGAAAAAATGGCAGGCGTTTATGTTCCGTTTTGGATGTTCGACTGCGACTGCAATGCGGCAATTACATACAATGCAGAACGTATTACAAAATGGAGCGATTCAAACTATAATTACACCAAAACCGATTACTTTAAGTTATTCAGAGCCGGAAGCGTTGGCTTTGCAAATATTCCGGTTGACGGCTCGAAAAAAGCAGACGACACTTATATGGAAGCTGTTGAGCCTTATAATTACGAAGATGCGGTTGATTTTAACGGTGCTTACCTCTCAGGCTATCTTGCAGATAAGTATGATGTATCTGCCGAGGAAAGCATTGTGAGAGCAAATGAGAGAGTTCAGAACTCAACGGTTGCCGCTTTCAATGATACAACGGGTACATATATGGCGGTTTACCCCGAACACACGAACATAAACTTTGAAAACGGTAAAATCAGATATTCACTCCTTCCTGTATGGATGCTGAACATTAAATACCTTGATAAGATGTACCAGTTCGCAATCAACGGTCAGACAGGAAAAGTAGTTGGGCAGTACCCGGTAGACAAAAGTAAAAAGTGGAAGTATTTCGCCAAAATTGCAGGTATATGCTACGCTGTGGCAGCAGTTGTCGGCTACTTCCTGCTCGGTTAAGGGGGTGATGATATGAAAAAAGTAATTTCATTGTTATTTGTAAGTTTAATCTGCATAACCCTTATTCTTCCTTGCTATGCGGCTGAATTTGAAAATCCACCGATTGTAGATACGGCGGAGATTTTAAGTGAAAGCCAGCTTGAAGAATTAACTGAAAAAGCTGATGCAGTTCGTCAGAAATATAATTTCGAGGTTGCAATCGTAACCGAAACTGAAATGTCCGGCTATGATGCAATGGCAACAGCTGATGATATTTATGATTACGAAGGATACGGTGCAGGCGAAAATGATGATGGCATCCTCCTTTATATTTCGGAAAGTCCGAGAGAATATTGGATTACCACTCACGCATACGGGCTGACAGTTTTCAACGATAACGGCATCGCTTATATGAAAAAGCAGATTCTTCCTCATCTTGAAGATAACAACTATTATCTTGCAATGGAAGCCTTTATCGAAACTGCCGATGAGCTTTTAGAAATGGCAGAAAACGGTGAGCCGTTTAACAAAAAGCAGTATGATACAAAAACCTTACTAATTATAATTGGTTGTTTAATACTTGTTCCTCTTATCATCGCATGGTTTATGACGAATATGAAGCTTGCAAAGATGAAAACGGCAGTAGAAAACGACTACGCAGCAAACTATGTAAAGCCCGGCAGTAAACGACTTGATGTATCAAGAGATATTTTCCTTTACAGTCGAGTAATAAAAACAGAAAAAGCAAAGAACAATTCAGGTAGCCATACATCATCGTCGGGCAGAACTCACGGTGGCGGCGGGGGAAGTTATTGATTCCGAAAAGGGAAATTCAAAATATTTATAAGTTTTAGGAGGTAAGATTATGGGATTTTTCGATTTTTTCAAAAATATGTTTAAAAAGCAGACTTGTACATTTTGCGGCGGCGAATGCGGCGTTATGAGCAGAACTAAAATCAAGGGCGATGAATACATTTGCTCCACCTGCGATGATATGTGCTCACGTTTTATCCGCAAAGGCAGATTTACAAAAGATGAACTCCTCGGTCATATGGAATATATGAAACGCTGCGACAGAATTTATAAAGAAGTTATAGAGCCGAATGACAAGAGCACTATCAACGATATTCTTCCTCATCCTACAAAGGTAGAGGGTATTCACTTCTTTGATGATTACGGAATGTTCAGAATCCGTCACGCATCCCGTGACAGAAAGCCTGAATATCCGGTTGAGCTTTTCCGTTACGACCAGGTGGCAGGCTATGAGCCTTATCTGGAAGAAAGAGAGCCTTCCGAACCCGGAAAACCGATGGAATTCAGAGAATGCGGTCTTAAGCTTACATTAGTTGGCGGACTTGACGTTCCTAACGAAATCAGAAAAGGCGCTACAGGTCATCCGTACATCACCGATCCGATTAAAGTTCCGTATGCAAAGAGTGCTTCCGATAAGGAAAAGGCTATGCACGACTTAGAAAGAACAGTGATTCACTTTGACAATATCTTCGGTGTTCACGACGATAGAACGGCATTGTTCAGCTTTGGAATGAGCAAAAAAGAAAAGCGTGACCTTATGGGTGCAGTCGGCTTTGCGAAAACTGCAATGGAAGCAGTCAAAGTTGCTAAAGCAGGCGGAGAAATGTCTGAAGAGCAGATTGCAGAAGTTCAGAAAAATATGGACGCAATGAACGATGCACAGACCGGTGGACTTTCTGTTTACACAAGACGTGCAGACGAAGCAGAAGCAAAAATAAAGTAAGTAAAAATCAAATTTAGGAGGATTTTCATTATGAAAAAGTTATTATCAGTTATTTTAGCAGGTTTAATGGTTCTTTCACTCGCAGCTTGCGGTGGCGAAAAAACGAATAACAATGAAAACAACCAAAATCAGACCGAAGCTGTACAGTCGGGTGATTTTGAAAAACTCAAGACGGAGTTTCAGAAAAAG
>JAZQLM010000098.1:0-10456 GCA_045542655.1 Clostridia bacterium
TGGCTACGATCCGACTTAAGGGAACAGAAAAGAAAAAAACTCTCGGTATAAAGGAAATTACAAGTGCTGCGGTTTCGGGACGTGATGTTGCATACCGTGCTGTTATGAAGCCTACCGAGGGTACAATACTTACCGTTGTAAGGGAAATTGCTGAATTTGCAGAAACAAAAAATTCTGAATATACCGATGCTTTGACCTTTTTAAAAGACCTTTTGAAGGAGGCTGAAAGAAGTCTTGAGTCAACAAAGGAGATTTTGCCTGTGCTTAAACAGGCAGGTGTTGTTGATGCCGGCGGTAAAGGTCTTGTAACACTTTTTGAGGGAGCGGTTTACGTCCTTGAAAACGGCGAAGAAATGAAGCTTTCGGACGGTGAGACAGATATTACCCCGAAGACACAGACTGCTGTTAAAGCTTCTGCTGATATAAAGTATCTCTATTGTACAGAGTTTATTATTAATAAGAAAAAGGAAAGACAGGCAAAGCAGTTTACGTCTGCAATTAATGATAAGGGCGATTGTATGCTGGTTATTGAGGATGACGATATTGTAAAGGTGCATATTCACACCAATCATCCGGGCTTTGTTATAGAGCAGGCTCTTAAGCTTGGTGAGCTTACTAATCTTAAAATCGACAATATGAAATACCAGCACAGCGAAAATTCTTATGACGGCGAAGCTGATGCCGATAAAACTGCAGAGATGGAAAAAAACGAAAAAGAGCTTAAAGAGTATGGCTTTGTAGCAGTGTCAGCAGGTGAAGGTCTTTCAGAGATTTTTAAGTCAATGAAGGTGGACGAGGTAGTAGAGGGCGGTCAGACAATGAATCCGAGTACTCAGGATTTGCTTGATGCGGTGAGTAGGGTAGAAAGCAAAACAGTGTTCATTCTTCCTAATAATAAGAATATTATTATGGCAGCAGAGCAGGTAGATGCACTTACCGATAAAAATATAGTTGTAATACCTACTAAAAATATTCCTCAGGGAATTTCTGCACTTATTGCATTCAGTGCAGAGGCTTCCTTAGAGGATAACAAGGATGCGATGTGCGAGGCGGCTTCTCAGGTTAAATGCGGTCAGCTCACATATGCGGCAAGAGATACCGTTCTTGACGGAACCGAAATTAAAGAGGGTGACGTTATGGGAATTACCGCAAACGGCATTGAGGTTGTGGGAGACGATATAAGCGAGTCATGTAAAGAACTGGTGGAAAAGCTTGTGGATGATGAGTCGGGTATAGTTACCTTGTATTACGGCGAGGGTGTTACAAAGGAGAGTGCCGAGGCACTTAGGGAAGAGCTTGAGGATGAGTTCTTTGAACTTGATATTCAGGTGCTCTGCGGCGGTCAACCCGTGTATTATTATATAGTTTCGGTTGAGTAAATATATAAGGGGACGTTCAAAAGACGTCCTTTTACATTAGCATTACTTTGAAGGGAGGGAGAAAAAATGAAGCTTTCGGACAGCATACGTTATGTAAAGGGAATAGGTGAGAAGAGGGCACAGCTCTTTGAAAGGCTGGGCATTTATACCGTTCAGGATTTATTGTATCATCTTCCGAGGGATTATGAGGACCGTTCGGTTATAAAGAATATTTCGGACTTATTTGACGGTGAGAGCGTTTGCGTAAGAGGACATCTTATTCAGGGAATAAGAAGATTCAGAGGTGGCGGCGGAATAAGGATTACACAGACGGCATTCAGCGACGGCACAGGAATTTTAAAGGTTACATGGTTTAATTCTCCCTACATACAAAAAAGCTTAAAGGCGGGAGAGGAATACATTTTATTTGGAAAGGTTTCTTTAAAGGCGAACCATTTTGAAATGGTAAATCCCATAACCGAAAAAGAGGATAAGAATTTAAGCAAGACAGGGAAAATAGTTCCTGTATATCCGCTTACTGCCGGAATAGGGCAAAATACCATAAGAGAAGCGGTGAAGAATGTTTTTTCCGATTTAAGTGAGAAGCCTGAGGAAATAATTCCGAAAAAAATTCTTGATAAAAAGGGTTATATGCCTTTATATGAGGCACTTTCTTCGATACATTTTCCTGAGGATGCGAAGAGCTTTTTTGCGGCGAGGGAGAGGCTTTCGTTTGAAGAAATGCTTGTTATGCAGACGGGTATAATAAAAATGCGTGATGTCAGAAAAAATTATACCGCACTGCCTGTTGGTGATGTAAAATGCGTAAAGCAATTTGCCGCATCGCTTCCTTTTGAGCTTACGGCAGCACAGAAAAAGGCGATTAATGAGATTTGCTCCGACCTTAAAAAGAATGTGCCGATGAACAGGCTTGTTCAGGGTGATGTTGGTTCGGGGAAAACGATGGTTGCGGCGGCGGCGGTGTTTGCGGCGGCAAATTCGGGTTTTCAGTCTGCACTTATGGCACCTACCGAAATTCTTGCAAAACAGCATTATAACACGCTTAGCCGAGTGTTTGAAAAATTCGGTATAAAAACTGTGCTGCTTACGGGAGGTCAAGGGGTTAAGGATAAAAGAGAAAGCCTTGAAAAAATTGCAAACGGAGAGGCAAGTCTTGTTATAGGAACACACGCGCTTATAAGTGAGAATGTAGAATTTAAGTCACTGGCACTTGCAATAACAGACGAACAGCACCGTTTTGGTGTTAAGCAGAGAGCGTTTCTGAATGAAAAAGGAAGAAATGTGCATACTCTTGTTATGACGGCAACACCTATTCCGAGAACACTCACGCTTATATTGTACGGTGACCTTGATGTTTCTGTAATAGACGAGCTTCCGCCGGGAAGAAAGCCTGTTGAAACCTATGCGGCGAATGAAAGACTGAGAAGAAGAGTATATGAATTTATCAGAAAGAACATAGGCGAGGGCAGACAGGCATATATGATTTGTCCCTTGGTTGAAGAATCGGAGGCACTTAATGCGAAATCTGCGGCAGAGTATGCCGAAAAGCTAAAAACAGAGGTGTTTCCTGAGCTTGAAATCGGAGTGCTTCACGGCAGACTTAAGGTGAAGGAAAAGGATGCTGTTATGCAGGATTTTAAGGACGGTAAAATCCATATACTCGTATCTACGACTGTTGTAGAGGTAGGTGTGGATGTTCCCAATGCTACGGTTATGGTTATAGAAAACTCGGAACGCTTCGGACTTTCACAGCTTCATCAGTTAAGAGGACGAATAGGCAGGGGCGAGCATAATTCCTACTGCATACTCTTTACCGAATCTGGCGGAGAGGTTGCAAAGGAGCGTGTTCGTGTTATGTGTGAAACCTCGGACGGGTTTAAAATTTCGGAATATGATTTGAAGCTGAGAGGGCCTGGAGAGGTTTTCGGCGTCCGTCAGCACGGTCTGCCCGAGCTTAAAATATCCAACCTTTATATGGATATGGAGCTTTTAAAGGAGGCTCAGGATGCCGCAATCGAGCTTATAAGAGAGGACTCGGAGCTTAAAGAGGGCGAAAATCTGCCACTTCGGGAAGCTGTTATGAAAAAGTTTGATTCAAGCGGTGGAAAAAGTATTATGAACTGATAGTATGTGAATTTATTGTGAAATGTTTTTGGATATTATTGACATTAAAATTTTATGGTGGTATTATATGCTTAACAGAATTTTTCGGGAGGTATGCGTATGATAAAACAGCTTGCAAAAAGTATAAGGGAATATAAGCTTCCATCGTTTCTTGCACCTGTTTATGTGTCTTTAGAGGTTGTTATGGAGGTTCTTATTCCTCTTGTAATGTCTTTTATGATAGATTACGGTGTGGAAAAGGGGGATATGCCGGTTATACTTAAATACGGAATTATATTGGTGGGACTTACGGCGGTGTCGCTTTCTTTCGGTGTGCTTTCGGGAAATTATGCAGCTAAGGCGGCGGCAGGCTTTGCGAAAAATCTGAGAAAGGATGTTTTTTATAAGCTTCAGGGCTTTTCTTTCTACAATATAGATAAGTTTTCTACTCCCAGCCTTGTTACACGTCTTACTACGGATATAACAAATTTGCAAAATGCCTATCAGATGATAGTAAGGGTTGCGGTGAGGTCACCGATAATGCTTACAACTTCACTTATTATGGCGATTGCACTTTCGGGACGGCTTTCTCTTGTGTTTGCTGTTATGATACCCGTGCTTGCAATAGGCCTTTTTATAGTTTCAAAGAATGCACATCCTATTTTTGAACGTGTGTTCAAGGCTTATGACAGATTAAACCTTGTGGTTCAGGAGAATTTAAGAGGAATAAGAGTTGTAAAGGCTTATGTCAGGGAAGAAACCGAAAAGGAAAAATTCTTTGATGTATCCGAGCGTATATTCAGTCTTTTCTCAAGAGCCGAGAGAATACTTGTTTTTAACGGTCCTCTTATGCAGTTTTGTATATACTCGAGCATACTTTTAATTTCGTGGTTTGCTTCGCATTT
Source organism: Clostridia bacterium (assembly GCA_045542655.1). Lineage (GTDB taxonomy): Bacteria > Bacillota > Clostridia > Monoglobales > Monoglobaceae > RGIG8709. The sequence continues at coordinate 4,388 of JAZQLM010000098.1, forward strand.
TATTGTTGCGGGGGAAATGACAACGGGACAGCTTATCAGTATGGTGACGTATACGATGCAGATACTTATGAGCCTTATGATGCTTTCTATGATTTTGGTTACAATAGTTATTTCAAAGGCTTCTGCGAAGAGAGTATGTGAGGTGCTTTCGGAGGAGGCTACCATTAAAAATCCTGAAAATCCTGTAAAAGAGGTAAGGGACGGAAGCATAGAGTTTAAAAATGTAAGCTTTGGATATTCGGCTAACAAAAATTGTATTGAGAATATAAACTTAAAAATTAAATCAGGGGAAACAGTCGGAATAATCGGCGGTACGGGAAGTGCAAAGTCTACAGTTGTTCAGCTTATTCCACGTCTTTATGATGTTACGGGCGGAGAGCTTTTAGTCGGCGGAGTTGATGTGAGAGAATATGACCTTAATGCACTTCGTGACAAGGTTTCTATGGTTCTTCAGAAAAATGTTCTGTTTTCCGGAACGATAAAGGAAAATTTAAGATGGGGAAACAAAAATGCCTCTGACGAGGATATAAAAAGGGTGTCAAGACTTGCCTGTGCGGACTCTTTTATAGAGAGTTTTCCCGATAAATATGACACATATATTGAACAGGGCGGAACTAACGTTTCGGGCGGTCAGAAGCAAAGACTCTGTATTGCAAGGGCACTGCTTAAAAATCCGAAAATTCTCATTCTGGATGACTCAACGAGTGCGGTTGATACAAGAACGGATGCTGAAATAAGACGGGCATTCAGTGAGAATATTCCCGATGTTACAAAGCTTATAATTGCACAGAGAATTTCATCGGTTCAGGAAGCAGACAAGATAATTGTTATGGAAAACGGCAGAATTGAGGCTGTCGGAACTCACAATGAGCTTCTTGAAAGCAGTGAAATTTACAGAGAATTATACAATTCACAGGTAAAGGGGGCGTAGAGCATTGAGAGGCAACAGAAAATTCGGAACTGTAAAGCCGAAGGATCAGAAGAAAACAATAAAACGGCTTATGTCCTATCTTTTAAAATATAAGCTGCAAATGATTTTTGTACTTTTGTGTATTGTACTCAGTGCATTTGCAGGGGTAAAAGGCTCGCTTTTTCTGCGTACCGTTATTGATGAGAATATTATTCCGATTTTAGAAATGCCTGTACCTGAATACAGCGGACTTTTAAAGGCAATTTTTTCAATGGCTTTAATATATGCCGTCGGAGTGGTCACCACCTATTTCTATAACAGAATAATGGTGACAATTTCACAGGGCGTTTTAAAAAGAGTGAGAGACGATATGTTCTCACATATGCAGACGCTTCCTGTCAAGTATTTCGATACCCATACACACGGCGAGGTAATGAGTTATTACACTAATGATACCGATGCTTTAAGGCAGATGCTTTCTATGAGTATACCGCAGACGATTTCTTCGGTGATAACCATTATGCTTACATTTTTTGCTATGGTAACAACAAGTGTCCATCTTACAGTGCTGGTGCTACTTTGTCTTGTTGTTATACTTAACGCTTCAAAATTTATTACAAAGAAGTGCGGAAAGTATTTCCAGAGTCAGCAGAAGTCGCTTGCTGCGGTGAATGGTTATACGGAGGAAATGACTCACGGGCAGAAGGTTGTTAAGGTTTTCTGCTATGAGGAGGAGTCAAAGAAAAGATTTGACGAGCTTAACGAACAGCTCTTTCACGATGCGTACAGTGCAAATAAATTTGCTAACATTTTAATGCCTGTTGTGGGAAATTTAGGACATCTTCAATATGTTCTTGTAGCAATTACGGGCGGACTTCTTGCAAACTTTGGAATAGGAGGGGTTACGCTTGGTGTAATTGCAAGCTTCCTGCAGCTTAGCAGAAGCTTTTCAAACCCAATAGGACAGATGTCACAGCAGATTAACTCTGTTGTAATGGCACTTGCCGGAGCGGAACGAATTTTTGAGCTTATGGATGAAGAGCCTGAAACCGATGAGGGATATGTTACCTTAGTAAATGCTGAGATTAAAGACGGCGAGATTTTTGAAACAGACAGAAAAACCGGTGAATGGGCGTGGAAGCATCCCCACGGTGACGGAACTTTAACCTATACTCCCCTTAAAGGCGATGTAGTGTTTACGGATGTTGACTTTGGTTATGATGATGAAAAAATTGTCCTGCACAATATTTCCCTTTATGCAAAGCCGGGTGAAAAGGTTGCCTTTGTAGGTGCCACAGGTGCAGGGAAAACTACGATTACAAATCTTATAAACCGTTTTTATGATATTGCGGACGGAAAAATACGCTATGACGATATAAATATAAATAAAATAAAGAAAAGTGACCTCAGAAGGTCTCTTGGAATAGTCCTTCAGGACACTAATTTGTTTACGGGGACCGTAAAGGAAAATATACGTTACGGCAACTTAAATGCAACGGATGAAGAAATTGTTGAGGCGGCAAAGCTTGCCAATGCACATAACTTTATAATGATGCTGCCGGACGGCTATGATACCTTTATAAGCGGTGACGGAAGCGGACTTTCACAGGGACAGAGGCAGCTTATATCAATCGCAAGAGCTGCGGCATCCGATCCTCCTGTTATGATTCTTGATGAAGCAACCTCAAGCATTGATACAAGAACGGAGGCTATTGTTCAAAGGGGAATGGATTCGCTTATGAAGGGCAGAACGGTGTTTGTAATAGCCCACCGACTTTCAACCGTTAAAAATTCCGATGTCATAATGGTGCTTGAAAACGGAAGAATTATTGAAAGAGGAAATCACGAAAAGCTTATTGAAGAAAAGGGAAATTATTATAGGTTATATACCGGAGCGTTTGAGCTTGAATAAATAAGACAAAGCCTGTTAAAAATATACCTTGAGTATATTTTTAACAGGTTATTTTTATGTTATCACACGGCAAGGAAGTGAAAAAATGAACACAGAGCTTAATGAAGAAAAACTTATAAAGCTTGCAAAGGACGGCGATAAGGAAGCTTTTGCGAATTTAATAGAAAAATATAAGAGAATGATTTTAAGCATAGCCTTTTGTACTGCCCAGAACGAACACGATGCGGCAGATATGGCACAGGAGGTCTTTGTTAAGCTCTATCGTAATATAAATAAGTTTGAGGGAAAGTCAAAATTCTCCACATGGGTTTACAGGGTTGCACAGAATACCTGTATTGATGAGCTTAAAAGGATAAAAAGGATGATGCGGCTAAGCTCTGAGAATGAAAAAACCTTAGGCGAGCTGGAGGAACAGGATCCCCTTACTATCCCTGAGGAACAGCTTATAAAAAATGAGTTTAACAGCTTTGTTCAGCTTCTTTTAAAAGAGCTTTCGCCTCTTTATCAGGAGATACTGACGCTGAGGTACATTGACGGACTTTCCTATAATGAGATTTCTGAAAAGCTCTGCTGCTCGACAGGAACGGTAAAATCCAGACTTTATCGGGGAAAACGGAATATGAAAAAAATTATAGATGAGAAAATTAAAAATTTTATGATAATTATATAGGAAACCACGGAAAATTCTCTTGTTACTCTTCACACACTGAATATTTAAAGGTTCCATATAGAAAAATTAACGATAAAAGAAGAAAAAATTCTATAATATTGATATGAAAAAATTTGTTTTAGGTGTAGAAATTTTAATAATTATATGTTAAAATATATTCTATGTAAGTGTTTTTTATGTAATAGGAAGCGAGGGCTGCATTTTGAAAAAACTATTGATTGTTGACGGAAACAGTATTTTAAACAGGGCATATTACGGTATACGTATTCTGACCGCTCCTGACGGCACGCCCACAAATGCAGTTTACGGCTTTTTGAACATTCTGTTTAAATATATGGAGGAGGAAAGCTTTGACTATCTGGCAGTTGCCTTTGACGTCAAGGAGAAAACCTTCCGCCATAAGATGTACAGTGAGTACAAGGCTCAGAGAAAGCCTGCACCTGAGGATTTTTTAAAACAGCTTCCTGTAATCAAGGAGGTCCTTTCTGCAATGAATGTTGCCTGCCTTGAAAAAGTGGGCTATGAAGCTGATGACATTATCGGTACGGTTTCGGCTTTTTGCGACAGGAATGATGTGGAATGCAGAATTTTAACAGGTGATAAGGACGATTTACAGCTTGCAACAGAGAAGGTTAAGATAAATCTTGTAATAACGAGAATGGGTTCAACAACCACAACCTTGCTTGATGCGGATGGAGTTAAGGAAAAATACGGCGTTTCACCGCTTGAATTTATTGATGTAAAGGGACTTATGGGCGATAGCTCCGATAATATTCCGGGGGTGAAGGGAATTGGTGAAAAGACTGCTTTTTCGCTTATTTCGGAATATAAAAGTATCGAGAATATATATGAAAGTATTGATGCTTTGAACGCCTCTCCCTCTGTGAAAAAGAAGCTTGAGGAGGGAAAAGAGGACGCATTTTTCAGTAAAAAGCTTGCGACAATTGATGTAAATGTTCCGATGGAGCTTGATTTTTCTCAGTTTGAAATAAAGGAATATAATAAAGAAAAGCTCTTTGAGATTTTTACAAGACTGAATTTTAAGTCGTTCCTTGATAAGCTTAATATAAAAGGCGAGATAAAGAAAACACCTCTTCCTGAATATAAGAAAACAGAGCTTGAAAAGAAGTCTTTTCTGGAAAAATCAGCTGTTTCAAAGAACGCTGTGTACAGATTTGATAAAGAAATACTTTCCGTGCTTTTTGGAGCTGACGAGGTATGCTATATTAAAAATCCCGATGATGAGGTTTTAAAAGCATTTTTTGAAAATCCGGATATAAAAAAGACAGGTCATAATATAAAAGGTGATATAATTTACTTAAACAGGCGTGAAATCGGATTTGAGGGACTGGATTTTGATACGCATATAGCCGCATATATCCTTATGCCGGAGCGAAGCTCATATGATTTGGATGAGCTTTGCCTTGAGTACCTTGGAATTTCTCTTGACAGTGAGGAAAAAGAGGACGGTGATGCACAGCTTAGCTTTGATTTTGATGATGATACATCGGAAAGTGGCGAAAATGTAATTTTTGATGAAACGGCAGTGCTTTGGCTTTTAAGGCCTGTGCTTGAAGACGGGGCAAGAAAAAACGGTCAGCTTGACTTACTTGAAAGGATAGAATTTCCGCTTATAAAGGTGCTTGCCGATATGGAAACCGAGGGTGTATGTGTGGATAAGACTGCACTTTTGGAATTTGGCGAGGGGCTAAAAAAACGTATATCAGAGCTTGAGTCGGCAATTTATACCCTTTCCGATAAAGAATTTAATATAAATTCTCCTAAACAGCTTGGCGAAATTTTATTTGATGTTTTAAAGCTTCCGCACGGAAAAAAGACTAAGACAGGATATTCTACGGGAATTGAGGTTCTGAAAAAGCTTGAGAGCGAACACGAAATAGTTGCATTTATTATGGAATACAGACATCTTTCAAAGCTTATGTCAACCTATGTGGACGGACTCAGTGCGGTAATAAATGAAAAAACCGGCAGAATACATTCAAGCTTTAATCAGACGGTGACTACAACGGGCAGAATAAGCTCTACAGAACCAAATTTGCAGAATATCCCTGTAAGAACCGAAATCGGAAGAGAAATAAGGCGAATGTTTATAGCACCCGAGGGAAGGGTTTTGATTGATGCGGACTATTCTCAGATTGAGCTGAGGGTTCTTGCTCATATGTCGGATGATAAAAATATGATAGAGGCATTTAATTCGGATGCAGATATTCACCGCATGACTGCCGCAATGGTGTTTAATCTTCCCTTTGAAGAGGTTACTTCACAGGAGAGATCAAGAGCTAAGGCGGTAAACTTTGGTATTGTATACGGAATTGGTGAGTTTTCGCTTTCGCAGGATTTGAAAATCCCGATTAAGCTTGCAAAACAATATATCGAGGATTATTTAAAGACGTACCCGAAGATTAAGGAATATATGGAAAATACCATAAGCTCAGGCAGAGAAAAGGGTTATGTTACAACTATGTACGAAAGACGAAGATACCTTCCGGAGCTTAAGGCTTCAAATAAAAATATTCAGGCGTTCGGCGAGAGAATGGCGATGAATGCACCTATTCA
>JAZQLM010000099.1:0-2093 GCA_045542655.1 Clostridia bacterium
ACCGTCGGCAAATGTCCGCTTTGCGGTAAAGATGTTGTCCGCACAAGCTTCGGTTACGGCTGTAGCGGTTATAAGGACGGATGTAAGTTTTCAGTAAATTTCAGAATTTGTTCAAGAACGATTTCCCTTTCAAATGTAAAGCTTCTGCTTGAAAACGGTACAACCTCAAAAATCAAAGGCTTTATATCTCCACGCACGGGAAAAGAATTTGATGCGTTTTTAACTTTAGAAGAGGGAAAAGTGAAATTTAAGTTTTGATAATAAAGAGATGTAAAAAAAGTCCGGACCGCAATGCGGTCTCAACTTTTTTTCTGTCTTAGTTTTTTAGTTCTCTGTGTAACAGCCTATGAACCTGAAGGTCTCCCCGCTGTATTCAAATTCCGAAATAAGGTGAATGAGGTCTCCTGAATAAACAGAAACCGAGGCCTCAAAATAGAACATAAATTCAAAATCCTTTCCCGCAATAGGACGGCTCTCTATTTTTGTAAGGTTAATTCCAAGTGCCGCAAATTTTGAAATAAGGCTGTAAAGTGAACCCGGCTTATGGGAAATACTTATAATAAAGCTCATTTTATCAGCACCCGGATAAATTTCCGGCTCTTTTGAAATGCAGATAAATCTTGTATAGTTATTGTCGTTATTTTTTATGCTGTGTTCAACTATCCGAAGTCCGTACAATTCAGCACAGAGCGGTGAGGAAATTGCCGCAAGGTCATCACGCTCGCTTTCCGCTACAATACCTGATGCAACTGCGGTATTTTCACATTCTGTAAGCTTTACACCCTTAAGCGTAGACAAATACTTATCACACTGACCAATAGCCTGAGGATGGGACAATATTTCTTTTATTTCACTTACGTCCCTTACAGACGGTTTTGCAAGCAGAACGTGGTTAATTTGAATTTTAGTTGATTTTACAATATTGAAATCATACTCACGCATAAGGTCGATAACTTCCGTAACCGAGCCGTGTACGCTGTTTTCCACAGGCAGTATGCCGTATCTGCACATACCGCTTTTTACCGCTTCAAAAACGCCTCTGAAATTATTGAAATACATTATTGTAGGATTATAAAAAAGCTTTTCACAGGCACTCTGGGAATACGCACCCTCTCTGCCCTGACAGGCAACTACGGCAGAGGACGGCATAAGCTTTTCTGTCTTTTCCACCGCCTCGGTAATCTTTGCCGCCTGCACACTTTTTTTCTCGGAATATATTACTTTTGCCTGATATGAACGGCTTAAATCAAAAATGGTATTATACAGAATTTTGAGGTAGGTGGAATATTCGTCCCCTGCCTTTTCCGTAAGTCGGTTTATTATTTCACGTTCACGCTTTGAATTTAAAATACCGGTATTGCTCGCTTTCTTGTACTCGGCAACCTTATATGCCATATCCATTCTTTCTTTGAAGAGCTCAACAAGTCGGTTGTCTATATCATCAATTTTTTCTCTTATTTCGTCTAAATCAAGTTTTTCCATTTTATCTGCCCCCTCCTTAAATTTCTTATGAAAGCATATCTAAAACTACAAGTGCCGCCGCTGCTTCAAAAACAGGAACAGCCCTCTGCACAATCGACGGATCGTGACGGCCTTTTATTTCAAGCACACAATTCTCTCTTGTTTTCAGATTTACCGAGCCCTGCTCTTTTGAAATAGACGGTGTAGGCTTTATTGCCGCTCTGAAAACAATCGGCATTCCGCTCGAAATTCCACCGAGTATTCCGCCGTGGTTGTTCGTTTTTGTTTTTACATCGCCCTTTTCATCAATGTAAAATTCGTCATTGTTTTCGCTTCCAAAAAGGCTTGCACACTCAAAGCCGTTGCCAAACTCAATTCCCTTAACGGCGGGAATTCCGAACACTATTCCTGATATCCTATTCTCAACTCCGTCAAACATATGCTCACCAAGTCCCGCGGGCAGACCGATAACGGCACACTCGACAATGCCGCCCACCGAATCGCCCTCGGTGCGAGTGTTCCATATCAGCTCCTTCATACGCTCGCCTGCCGCCTCATCGAGAACCGGGAAGTCAGAATGGGAGGCAAGGATATCAAGCTCGGTATCCGACACCGACTCAAGCGAAAAGGGT
>JAZQLM010000100.1:0-4863 GCA_045542655.1 Clostridia bacterium
GCTTACAAAAGCCGCAGAGAGCTTTTGGACGATCCCGAAATTGATATTGTTTTAGTTGCGGCAACAAATGAGGTACATAAGGAAATCGCAATTGATGCACTAAGAAGCGGAAAACACGTTATCTGTGAAAAACCCGTTACAATGACATCAGACGAGCTTGTGGAAATTATAGCGGTTGCAAAAGAAACAAAAAAGGTATTTACTGTTGACCAGAACCGCCGTGTAAATAAAGATTTTGTGCTTATGAGAAGACAAATTGAAAGCGGTATCATCGGTAAGCCTTATGTAATAGAATCAAGAGTTGAGGGCTCACGTGGTGTTCCTGCCGGCTGGCGTACCGAAAAGGAAAAGGGCGGCGGAATGATGCTGGACTGGGGTGTTCACCTCATTGACCAGCTTATGTATATGACCGATGAAAAGGTTACCGAGGTTTATTGCAAAATGTTCTCCGTAAACTATCCTGAGGTTGACGATAACTTCCGTCTCACTATGACCTTTGAAAGCGGTCTTACAGCACATATCGAGGTTTCAACAAATAACTTTATTTCGCACCCGAGATGGTATGTCCTCGGAACAGAGGGTACTCTCCAGATTGACGACTGGGCTTGCGGCGGAAAAATTGTTAAATGCCTCGAAAGGCAAGATGAATGGGCAACCGAAATTAAAGAGGTTAAGGCAGGTCCTACAAAGACAATGGCTCCAAGAAGTCCCGAAACCGTTGAAACAATTGAGCTTTCAGAGCCGACAGACGTAGTCGATAATCTCGACGTTGTATACTGGCAGCTCGTTGATGCAATTGAGGAAAAAGCACCGCTTACCATCACTCCCGAGCAGGCACTCCGTGTTGTAAAGGTTATGGAAGCATGCTTCGAATCAGCAGAAAAATCTATAGTTGTTAAATGTGAAATATAATCTTATTATTTAAAAGGCTGAGAGTTCTGCTCAGCCTTTTGTAATTCCTGTGTAAAGTAGGGGCGGATGCCTACATCCGCCCGTTATATTCAAAGTACTAAAACGTGGGTATCGTACCCTGCAACACTACGGACAGTATATACAAACTGATTGACTTGCAAAATTTGTTATGATATAATTTACATTGATATTTATTTAAGGGAGGTATTTTAATGGAAGAATTTATAAGTACTTTAGTTATAATAGTTTTTTTATTAATCGATATAACGATATTTGCAGGAATTACCCTAAAGCTTGTAAAAAGAAAAAAGGCTGTCGAAGCAATTGAAGAGCCTGCAAAGCAAGAGTGTACCTCCGCCGTTGTGGTAAACAAGCAATTTTTCTACAAGAGAATTGTACAGAAAAATGCCCCTGCTCTTAACAAACCACAATTCGTTGTAACCTTTAAGACAGACAGCGAAGCTATTCATCTTAATGTTGCTCCCGAGAGCTTTGACGGCTTTAAGGTAGGCGAGGCAGGTACTTTAAAATACAAGGGTGATTTGCTTATTGATTTTATCACAGAGGGACGGAGCTAAAATGCGTAAGGAATGTACAGATGTGTACTATTTAGGAAATTTCTGGGGACACGACAAAGATGATACCCCAGCTGCTTTAACTGACTTTAAAAAGGAATTTAAAAGAGATGGAAAGCTATGGTATATTCCATATTTATACATATCAGATTGTGGACTAACCATTGATTTTTGCGTAAGAATTTCACCCGATGAATTTATAAATAAATTTATTGAAAAATGGAATTTGATGAATAAAAGTGAAGAAGATTTTTCACAGGCTGAGCTTTTACTGATTGATGCCGAAAATCCTCTGCACATCTATGACAGGCCTGAGATTTCATTGAACGGCAAAAAGCTTAAGTTTGACCACTCATCAAGTATATCATACAATCCGCTTTTTCCGTCCTCGGTTGATGAAACTGCAAAAGCTCTTGCAGAAGGCTACGGACTCGACCTCTCCTATTGCTGGGTATTTATACGGACGTCCTTTGAGTTAAAAGACATAAAGAACCTGAAAATAAAAACTGTTGATTTAAAGCTCATACCTCAGCCGAAGGGTATCCCCTCCGAGAATTTCAGATTCACAAGTGATGGAGCTGCCGCAAAAATTACAAACCCATTAAGCGGCAAGGAGTACATTTTAACCCACATAAAATCAGAGGAAAAAGAAATTGACGGCGAGTTCTTAACTAGCGAAAAAAAATTATACTTAACTATGGTTACCTATACTATATCCCCCGATATTCCGTCTGAATATTTTGCTTTATCGGACTCAAATGGCGGTAAAAACAATTTCGCACACTGTGTAATAGGGACGGAGGAAAATGTACATACAACAAACTCTGCCCCCAAGGAAGAAAAATGTATGCTTTCGAATATAGAATGGTTTGGTATATTCTATGAAAAGCAGGGAGAGGATTTTGAAATATCCTTTGATTTATAGCACAAAAAACAAGTGCCGTAATTAAAATGCACCAAGCATCGGGGCATTTTAAAATTCGGCACTTATTTCATTCCGGAAAAAATAATTTTGCAGTCAATTAGTCTTCCCAGTCAAAATAGTCTTCGTTTCTTTCTCTGAAAATATCATAAGCTTTATCAAGTATATCACTATCTTCTTCGGGAACGAGGATATATTCATCATTTTCATCGGTTATCATTTTTAAAATAACAACCTCTTCAACCTCATCCTCTTCCACCTCTTTATCGGGAACGCAAACAACATAATCACTGCCGTTTACCTGAACGGTATCAAGGTGAACGAAGGTTTCCTTATTTCCGTCCTCGTCAAAAAGGTCGATAAGGTATTCTTCTTCCTCATTAATATTTTCAAAATTATTATTTTCGTAATTCTCAGACATCTGTATTCTCCTTTTAAATAATTTAAGATATAAAAAGGTACTATCTTTTACTGTCAAGATATGATTGAAGTATAAATGCAGCGGCAATCTTATCAACACTTTCCTTGCGTTTTTTCCCACGCACGTTAGTTTCATTCATAAGATTATGAGCCGAAACTGTTGTAAGCCGCTCATCCCAGAGTATTACCTCAAGTCCTGTTTCCTTTTTAAGCATTCCAGCTAATTTTTTCGACTTTTTCCCCCTGTCGCCTATGCTCCCATCCATATTCTTCGGAAATCCCAGCACAATTTTCTCAGCTTTGTGAATTTCGCAAAGCTCCTTTGCACGAAGGGCAACCCGCTTCATATCCTTTTGTTCATAGGTTTCAAGAGTTCTCGCCAGAAAACCGCTTAAATCAGAAACCGCAAATCCGGTTCTTGTATCCCCGAAATCAACTCCAAGTATCATTTTCCTGTTTTACCTTTTCTTATCTCTTTTTTCATTAATTACAGTTTATCACATTTTTCTGATTTGTCAAGTCCCTTTAAACGTCGAATAATATTTTATTTTCTGCCCGTCAGAGTAATCCACATTATTCCTATCAACACCCTCTTTATAATGTGGAAAAATACCAAAATTGTCCATTATACCGCAAAATAGCCTGTGGATAACTCTGTGAATACTGTGTATTGTAATATTTGAGTAACCTTTGTAATAACGTAGTAACTTTTGTGTAATAAATTAGTAATTCACCCATATTAAAAATAATAATTGTTAAAAATGCGTTATTGACAAAAAACGCTATTTTGTATACAATATATTTATATAACAAGATTAGGAGAGAATTGTAAAAATGGGACTTACATTAGCACAAAAAATCATAAAAGAACATCTTGTTTCCGGTGAAATGATTGCCGGACAGGAAATTTCGATAAAGATTGACCAGACTCTTACTCAGGACTCAACAGGTACAATGGCGTATCTCCAGTTTGAGGCAATGGGCATTGACAGAGTAAAAACAGAGCGTTCGGTTGCATACATTGACCACAACACTCTTCAGGCAGGCTTTGAAAACGCAGACGACCATAAATACATACAGACGGTTGCCTCAAAGCACGGTATTTATTTTTCAAAGCCCGGAAACGGTATCTGCCATCAGGTTCAGCTTGAACGTTTCGGAAAGCCAGGCAAAACTCTTTTAGGCTCTGACAGCCATACTCCGACAGGTGGCGGTATAGGTATGCTTGCAATCGGTGCAGGCGGTCTTGATGTAGCCGTTGCTATGGGCGGCGGTGCTTACTACATCACAATGCCGAAGATTATGCGTGTTGAACATAAAGGAAAGCTCAGAAAATGGGTTACCGCAAAGGACGTTATTTTGGAAGTTTTACGCCAGATTTCAGTTAAAGGCGGCGTAGGATATATTCTTGAGTATACAGGTGAAGGTGTTAAGACTCTTTCCGTTCCCGAAAGAGCAACCATCACAAACATGGGTGCAGAACACGGTGCTACCACCTCTATCTTCCCCAGTGATGAGATAACAAGAGAATTTTTAAAGGCTCAGAAGAGAGAAGAAGACTTTTCTCCGCTCTTCCCCGACGAGGATGCAGTTTACGACAAGACAATAACCGTAAACTTAAGCGAGCTTGTTCCCCTTGTTGCAAAGCCACATTCACCCGATGCTGTTGACACCTGCGACAATGTAGGTAAAATCAAAATTGATCAGGTATTCATCGGAAGCTGTACAAATTCATCTTATGCAGATATGATGAAGGCTGCAAAAATACTAAAGGGAAAAACCGTACACCCTGATGTAAGCCTTGTTATCGGCCCCGGTTCAAAGCAGGTTTTAAATATGCTTGCTGAAAATGGTGCTCTTGCCGATATGATTGACGCCGGTGCGAGAATACTTGAAAGTGCCTGCGGCCCTTGTATCGGTATGGGACAGTCACCTAAAACCGATGCAGTTTCCTTAAGGACAAATAACCGTAACTTGTACGGGAGAAGCGGTACTATGTCAGCAGGTGTTTATCTCGTAAGCCCCGAGGTTGCC
>JAZQLM010000101.1:0-3303 GCA_045542655.1 Clostridia bacterium
ACAGTGTATATTTTATAATGAAATTGTAAGGAAGAAAAAAGAATAAACAAGAGGAGGAAACTAAGATGAAATATATGAAAGCGATAGCAAATTCAGTAATAGCTATGGGGGTGATGATTATTATAGGAACTGCAGGGACAAGCGATGTAGGGAGCATATCGGCTGCAGAGGCAGTTAGTATGCTGCTGCTTGGGTTTTCGGTTATCTCTTTCGGGAAAATGCTGAGAGCGGTATCGGAATTAAAATTTAAGAAGAGGGCAGGGAAAAGGAATGTAATAAAACTTACGGCTTTGGAGAAAGGAGGGCTTAAGCTTAAATATGAGGTGCATAGACTTTCGCATTTTCAGACTAAAAAAGCGGGATAAAAAATGCTTGACATAAATCTAAATTTTGATATACTATTAAATGTAGAAATAAAATTATTAAGAAAGCTTTTAATATATATGAAGTAAGTATTGAACAAAAAAAGAAGAAATTTAAGAAAAGGCAGGGTTAAAATATGGATGAAGCAAAGAAAAAAGCACTTGAAAGTGTGTTTGGACAAATAGAGAAACAATTTGGACAGGGAGCGGTTATGCGTCTTGGGGACAAGCCTAACGTAAAGGTTGAAGCTATCCCTACAGGCTCGCTTTCCCTTGATATTGCACTTGGAATAGGCGGTATTCCGAGAGGAAGAATTATTGAAATATATGGTCCTGAATCATCAGGTAAGACAACCGTTGCACTTCATATTGCGGCAGAGGTTCAAAAGCTCGGCGGAGAAGCGGCATTTATAGATGCAGAACACGCACTTGATCCGATTTATGCGGAAAATCTCGGTGTACGCATAGATGACCTTATAGTATCTCAGCCCGATACAGGTGATCAGGCACTTGAAATTACAGAACAGCTTGTACGAAGCGGTGCTATTGATATAATTATCATAGACAGCGTTGCCGCCCTTGTTCCCAAGCAGGAAATTGAGGGCTATATGGGTGAGTCGCACGTTGGACTTCAGGCAAGACTTATGTCACAGGCACTCAGAAAACTTGCAGGTATTATAAGTAAGTCAAATACAACTGCTATCTTCATTAACCAGCTCAGAGAAAAGGTTGGTGTGATGTTCGGAAATCCCGAAACAACTGCCGGAGGACGTGCTCTTAAATACTATGCTTCTGTACGTCTTGACGTAAGAAGAACCGAGGCTGTAAAGGGCGACGATGGTGTAACAGGTAACAGAACAAAGGTTAAAATAGTTAAAAATAAGGTTGCTCCGCCGTTTAAAGAAGCAGAATTTGATATAGTATTCGGCGAGGGTATTTCAAAGGAAGGTAACTTAATTGATGTCGGTGTTGATTATGATATAATCAAAAAGTCAGGCTCATGGTTCTCTTATAACGGAGAGAAGCTCGGTCAGGGAAGAGAATCTGTAAAGGCACTTCTTAAGGAAAACGAAGAATTAAGGGACGAGATTGAAGCAAAAGTCAGGGAAGCGGCAGGACTCGGACAAGAGGGCGAAAATTCTTTAAGCTTTGAAGAGTCGATGATTCCTGTTCCGAAGCCTGCAAAGAAGAAGTAGAATGGATATTGGAAGATGTAAAAAATATGCACTTGGCCTTTTGAGCCTGAGGATGTACACCTGCTCGGAGGTGTTTGAAAGACTTATTAAAAAGGGTGCGGAAAAAGATGATGCCGAGGCTGTGGTTGCACAGCTTATAAAGCTTGGTGTTTTAGATGACAGAAAATATGCCGAGTATTATATTTCAGACGGAATTTTGCTCGGCAATAAAGGACTTTACAGAATTAAACAGGAGCTTTACAAAAAGGGCATAGCGGCATCCGTGGTTGACGAAGCGGCAGAAAATTCTGCACAGAGTGTTCTTGATGCACTCATTTGTTATGCAAGAATGAAATTTGGTGAAAACGAAGAGTATTCCTATAAGGAATATACAAAAATTAAGGCACACCTTGCAAGAAGGGGATATTCCTACAGCGAAATAAATGAATGTCTTGAGGTGCTTGGAATAAGGTTTAGCAGGAGTGAGGAGTATTGAAACAGATTAAGAAGGTTGCGATGGTTTCGCTCGGGTGTTCAAAAAATCTGGTAGATGCCGAGGAAATGCTCGGTATACTGGAGAAAAACGGGTTTGAAAATGTGGAGGACGAATCAGAGGCAGATGTGATTTTGGTAAACACCTGTGCCTTTATTGATGCGGCGAAGCAGGAGTCAATTGACTGTATTTTGGAAATGGCGGAATACAAAAAGGAAAATCCGAATAAGGCTATAGTAGTAACAGGCTGTCTTGCACAGCGTTTTAAAGAGGAAATTTTAAAGGAGCTTCCTGAGGTTGATGCAGTCGTAGGTACAAATGATTTTTATGAGATTGCCAAAATTTTAAAGGAAATCAGTGAAAGAGAAGAAAAACAGGTTTTTTGCTCTGACATACCCTGCCAAATGGCTGAAGATATTCCGAGGGTGATTACAACCCCTTCATATACTGCTTATTTAAAGATTGCGGAGGGGTGCGATAATCACTGTACCTACTGCGTTATTCCCTCGATAAGAGGTGCATACAGAAGCAGAAAAAAAGAGGACATAGTAAAAGAAGCACAAAGACTTGCAAAAAGCGGTGTCAAAGAGCTTATTGTAATCGCACAGGATACCACAAGGTATGGTATGGATTTATACGGAAAACAGGAGCTTTCGTCCCTTTTAAACGAGCTTTGCAGTATAGAGGGAATAAAATGGATAAGACTTCATTACTGTTATCCCGAGCTTGTGAGTGATGAGCTTATTGACACAATAGCGAAGCAGGAAAAAATCTGCAACTATATGGATATTCCTATTCAGCACTGTAACAATGAGATACTTAAGAAAATGGGCAGACGTACTTCAAAGGAAGAAATAACTGCCCTTATAAAGAAGCTCAGGGAAAAGATTCCGGACATTATAATAAGAACCTCGCTTATTTCGGGTTTTCCGCAGGAAACATATGAGCAGGCGGAGGAACTCAGGGACTTTGTAAGTGAAATGAATTTTGACAGGCTCGGCGTATTTACTTATTCAAAAGAGGAAAATACTCCGGCGGCAAGGCTGGACGGACAGATAGATGAGGAAGAAAAGCTTTGCCGTAAGGAAATGATTATGGTCGAGCAGGCGGCGGTTTCGGAAGAGCTTAATATGGCAAAGATAGGTAAAACCTATGAGGTTTTAACCGAGGGCTATGATTCGGTAATTAAGCTGTACTACGGTCGAAGCTATGCAGAGTCCGCCGATGTGGACGGAAAAATTTTCTTTAAGAGTAAGGAAAAGAAGTCGGAGGC